>QBZF01000014.1 GCA_003282425.1 Prochlorococcus sp. AG-335-A05
AATGTCACTGTGGTAAATATAAAAGAGTTAGACATCGTGGAATTGTCTGTGAAAGATGTGGTGTAGAAGTAACTGAAAGTAGAGTAAGAAGGCATAGAATGGGATATATAAAACTGGCAGCTCCAGTTTCCCATGTTTGGTATTTAAAGGGTATACCGAGTTATGTAGCAATTCTGCTAGATATTCCTCTAAGAGATGTAGAACAGATAGTTTACTTTAATTGTTATGTTGTTTTGGATGTTGGGGATCATAAAGATCTTAAATATAAGCAACTCCTTACTGAGGATGAATGGTTAGAAATAGAAGATGAAATTTATGCAGAAGACTCAACTATTGAAAATGAACCAGTTGTTGGTATAGGTGCAGAAGCTCTTAAGCAATTACTTGAGGATCTTGACTTAAACCAAATTGCTGAAGAACTTAGAGAAGAAATTACAAACAGTAAAGGTCAAAAAAGAGCAAAACTTATTAAAAGGATAAGGGTAATTGATAATTTCCTGGCAACTAACGCAAAGCCAGAATGGATGGTACTAGATGCAATACCTGTTATTCCTCCTGATCTTAGACCAATGGTCCAACTTGATGGAGGAAGGTTTGCCACATCCGACTTAAACGATCTTTATAGAAGAGTCATAAATAGGAATAATAGGCTAGCTAGGCTTCAAGAAATCTTAGCTCCTGAGATCATTGTCAGAAATGAAAAAAGAATGTTGCAAGAAGCTGTTGATGCACTTATTGATAATGGAAGAAGAGGTAGAACAGTTGTTGGGGCAAATAATAGAGCTCTAAAATCTCTCAGCGATATAATAGAGGGTAAGCAGGGGAGATTTAGACAGAATTTACTTGGTAAACGTGTTGATTATTCTGGAAGGTCTGTCATAGTTGTTGGTCCAAAGTTAAAGATGCATCAATGCGGACTCCCTAAAGAGATGGCTATTGAGCTTTTTCAACCTTTTGTGATACATAGATTAATTCGTCAAAATATCGTAAATAATATTAAAGCCGCAAAAAAATTAATACAAAAAGGAGATGATGAAGTCATGCAAGTACTCCAAGAAGTTATTGAGGGTCACCCAATACTTTTAAATAGAGCTCCAACTCTTCATAGGTTGGGAATTCAAGCTTTTGAACCTAAATTAGTTGGAGGTAGAGCGATCCAACTACATCCACTTGTATGTCCTGCCTTTAATGCTGATTTTGATGGAGATCAAATGGCTGTCCATGTCCCTTTAGCTTTAGAAGCACAGACAGAGGCACGTATGCTTATGCTAGCCAGTAATAATATTCTCTCACCTGCTACAGGAGAACCAATTGTAACTCCCTCACAAGATATGGTTTTAGGTTCTTATTATCTAACTGCACTACAGCCAAACTTTAAAAAACCAAAATTTGGTGACAATCAAAAAACTTATGCTTCATTAGAAGATGTTATTTTTGCTTTTGAAGATAAAAGAGTTGGTTTACATGAATGGGTCTGGGTAAGGTTTAATGGTGAAGTTGATGATGATGAAGAAGCGAATAAACCCAAAGAATCTGAAGAACTGGAAGATGGTTCAAGGTTAGAAACTTGGAACTTTAGAAGAGACAGATTTGATTCTCAAAATAATCTAATAAGTAGATTTATTTTAACAACAGTAGGAAGGGTGGTTATGAATCATACGATCATCGATTCTGTTTCCAAAACGTAATCCTTAAAAAACTAACTATTCATTCATAAAAACATGACATCATCTAAACCAAAAAAAAGTTCAAGAGTACGTAAAACTACAAAAAATTCAAAAAAAAATAATATTGCAATGATGCCTTCATTGGAAAGAACACCACCATCATTCAAAAATAAAGTAGTAGATAAAAAAGCTTTGAAAAATTTAGTTTCATGGGCTTATAAAACCCATGGAACTGCCGTTACTGCTGCAATGGCTGATAATCTAAAAGATTTAGGATTTAAATATGCTACACAAGCAGCTGTCTCTATTTCAGTAAATGATTTAAAAGTTCCTGAAGCTAAGCAAGATTTAATTGGACAGGCAGAAGCTCAAATTACGGCTACTGAAGAATGTTATAGACTTGGAGAAATTACAGAAGTTGAGAGACATACCAAGGTTATTGATACGTGGACTGAAACTAATGAGAGATTAGTAGATGCAGTTAAGAATAATTTTAATCAAAATGATCCACTTAACTCAGTTTGGATGATGGCTAATTCTGGGGCTAGAGGTAATATGTCTCAGGTAAGACAATTAGTTGGGATGAGGGGATTGATGGCTAATCCTCAAGGAGAGATTATTGATTTACCCATTAGAACTAACTTTAGGGAAGGGCTTACGGTCACTGAATATGTAATTTCTTCTTATGGTGCTAGGAAAGGTTTAGTTGATACAGCATTAAGAACTGCCGACTCAGGTTATTTGACCAGAAGATTAGTTGACGTGGCACAAGATGTAATTGTAAGAGAGGAAGATTGCGGAACTGAACGGTCGATAGTTATAAATTCTGAAGATGGAAAATTTGGTTCAAGGCTTATCGGAAGACTTTCTGCTGAAGATATTTTAGATTCTGAAGGTAATTTAATTGTTCCAAAGAATACTGCGATAGACCCTTCTTTATCTAAGACTTTAGAGACATCCTTAACCTCAAAAGTAAATATTAGATCTCCATTAACTTGTGAGGCTAACCGTTCTGTTTGTAGAAAATGTTATGGATGGGCTTTGGCTCATAATCATTTAGTTGATTTAGGAGAAGCTGTAGGGATTATTGCTGCGCAGTCAATTGGAGAACCTGGAACCCAATTGACTATGAGAACCTTTCATACTGGAGGTGTATCTACCGCAGAAAGTGGAGTTGTAAGATCTAAAATTAAAGGTAAAGTTGAATTTGGTTCAAAAGCAAAAATTAGAGGATATAGAACCCCGCATGGAGTGGAGGCTAAACAAGCTGAAGTAGATTTCCTATTAAAGATTATCCCAACTGGAAGTAATACTAACAAAGCCCAAAAAATCGAGGTAACAAGTGGATCTCTTTTATTTGTAGAAGATAGTCAAGATATTGACTCAGATATAACTGTTGCACAAATTACCTCAGGAGCTGTAAAGAAAAGTGTTGAAAAAGCTACTAAAGATGTTATTTGCGATTTAGCTGGAGAAGTAAGGTACGACAAAGTAATCCAACCAAAGGAAGTTACTGATAGGCAGGGTAATATCACTTTGAAAGCACAAAGATTAGGAAGGTTATGGGTCTTAGCAGGAGATGTATATAATCTACCTCCAAATGCTAAACCTGTTGTTTCTACAAAAACAAAGGTAGAACAAGGAACTGTTTTAGCAGAAGCAAGTCAATTTAGTGAGTTTGGTGGAGAAGTGCGTTTGAGGGAATCAGTGGGAGATTCTAGAGAAGTTCAGATCGTAACAACTTCAATGCTATTAAGTAATTTTAAATTACTTGAAGAATCTACTCATTCAGGTGAACTATTTCATTTAGAGTCTGATGATGGAACTATTTACAGGTTAAATACTTCACCTGGAAGTAAAATTAGTAGTGGTGAAGTCATTGCTGATTTGGCAGATGAAAGATTCAGAACAAAAACTGGCGGACTGGTGAAATATGCGCCTGGTTTAAGTGTTAAAAAAGCAAGATCATCTAAAAATGGTTTTGAAGTTAGTCAAGGTGGAACATTGCTTTGGATTCCTCAAGAGACACATGAAATAAATAAAGATATATCCTTACTCATGACAGAGGATATGGAATGGATTGAAGCAGGAACAGAAGTTGTCAAAGATATATTTAGCCAAACATCAGGAATAGTAACGGTGACTCAAAAAAATGATATCTTGCGTGAAATTACTGTTAGAAATGGTTCTTTTCATGAGTGTGAAGATGAAGAGATATTGAATCGATTTACTGAAGAAGGAAAGTTGGTCAATCCAGGCGAAAAAATTATAGATGGAGTAGATAATGACGAAATTCTGTTTGTTCAAAAATTAGAAACATCAAAAGGTAAGGGTTTACTATTGAGAACTGTAGAAGAATACACCATACCTAATGAGGCTGAGTTGCCTGAATTATCTCATGTTAAACAGGAAAAAGGACCATCATTAGCTTTGAAAGCTATTCAAAGGCTTTCTTATAAAGATGGTGAATTAATAAAATCTGTGGAGGGTGTAGAACTACTTAAAACTAATTTGAGTATAGAAAGTTTTGATGCTACCCCTCAGATGACAATTGATGTAGAGACAATTCAAGATAAAAGTGATCAATCAATCAATAGATTAAATTTAGTTATTTTGGAATCTATCTTGGTTAGGAGGGATACAATTTCTGACTCAAGTCATGGTTCAACTCATACTGAACTACAAATAAACAATAATCAGCTTGTTAAAGCTGGTGATGTAATTGCTACTACTCAAATTCTTTGTAAAGAGAGAGGGGTATTGCAATTACCAGATTCAGTTGAAGGTGAACCAATTAGAAGACTTATTGTTGAAAGAAACGAAGATAAAATAAAAATTAATATTAAAGATAAAGCAATTGTAAAAACTGGAGATCGTGTTGTCGATGGAGATTCAATTAGTAAGGGAGTAAAATCTAGTTCATGCGGAGAAATAGAAGAAGTTTCTAGCGAATATGTGATCTTAAGGCTTGGAAGACCCTATATGGTTTCTCCTGATTCTGTTTTGCATGTGAAAGATGGAGATTTAGTTCTTCGAGGCGATGGTTTAGCATTACTAGTTTTTGAAAGGCAGAAAACTGGGGATATTGTTCAAGGCTTGCCTCGAATTGAGGAATTATTAGAAGCAAGAAGACCAAGAGATTCTTCAACTTTATGCAAGAAATCTGGAGTTGTGCAAATTAAAGAAGGGACTGATGAAGAATCAGTATCATTATCTGTTATTGAGAGAGATGATTCTATTAGTGATTATCAACTTTTAATGGGACAGAATATCATGGTAAGTGATGGTCAACAAGTTACCGGTGGAGAACTCTTAACTGATGGTCCTATTAATCCTCACGATTTACTAGATTGTTTATTTACAGATTTAAAAGATCAAAAACCTTTAATGGAAGCGGCGCAAGAATCCATATCAAAATTACAAAGAAAGATGGTAAATGAGGTTCAGAATGTTTATAAGTCCCAGGGCGTAGCAATTAGTGATAAACATATTGAAGTCATAGTAAGACAAATGACAAGTAAAGTTCGGATTGAAGATGCAGGAGATACCACCCTTCTTCCTGGTGAGTTAATTGAGTTAAGACAAGTAGAAGATACAAATCAAGCAATGTCTATTACTGGGGGGGCACCCGCAGAGTTTACACCAGTGTTATTAGGGATAACTAAAGCTTCACTAAATACAGATAGCTTTATTTCAGCAGCCTCTTTCCAAGAAACTACAAGAGTTCTCACTGAGGCTGCTATAGAAGGTAAATCTGATTGGCTTAGAGGTCTAAAAGAGAATGTGATTATTGGAAGACTGATACCTGCTGGCACAGGTTTTAGTGGGTTTGTTGAAGAATTAGCCTCAGAAGCTGGACCTCATCCTGATATTCTTGCAGAAGAATCCGGTGGGTATAGAAGGACCCAGAATTTAAGGCCAGACTATACAGTTGACATGCCGCAAACACCGATTGTAAGTTCTACTGCTATTCTTGATGACCCGAGTGATGAAGATTTAGAAACTACTAGGAATAGACATGGAATTGATCCTACATCCAGTAATTTTGCTGCTTTTGCTAGGCCAAATGCTGAAAATCAATTTTCTGAAGATCAATTACCTGATCCTGCAGCTTTGGAAGGGTTACAAGAGGAAGGACTTCTTTCTGATGAATAAAGGCTATTCTCATCTTCAGTTACTAGAGTTCTATTTTAAATTTTAATTAATGATTAAGCCTGACATTGTTCCTAAAAGAAAACTACCTCGTTACGGGTTTCACTTTTATAATGAAAAACTTAATGGAAGAATGGCTATGATTGGTTTTATAGCATTAATTCTTACTGAATTATTTTTAAAACATGGATTATTATTATGGTGATAGTCCTAATTAAATAAGTTTATTAATAAATTGAAGAATCTTCTTGGATGTAGTGAAAAAGATCTTGAAAGCATAGCTTTGAATTATGGTCAAGCTGCATTTAGAGGACGTCAAATTTATAGTTGGCTCTATAACTACAAGAATAGGTCTAAAAATATTGATGAAATTAATGTCTTGCCATTAAATTTTAGAAATCAATTAAAAAAGGAAGGTTTTTTATTTGGAGAATTAATCTTAAAAGCAAAGTATTTAGCAAATGATGGAACCTTAAAGTTGTTATTAAATACTAGAGATAACCAAAGTGTAGAGTGCGTTGGCATCCCAACTGAGAAAAGATTAACAGCATGTCTTTCAATTCAAGTAGGATGCCCAATGGATTGCAAATTTTGTGCTACTGGTAAAGAAGGGTTAAAGAGGTCTTTAAAAGTAGGTGAAATACTAGATCAAATTTTATTTATTGAAAATGAAATGAATCAGAAAGTATCTAATATTGTTTTTATGGGAATGGGTGAGCCCTTGTTAAATATTGATGAGTTACTTTTATCAATTAGATCAATCAATAAAGATTTCGCTATTAGTCAGAGAAAGATCACAGTAAGCACTGTTGCTATTCCAAACATGATCAGTAAATTATCAGAAATGTCTTTTCAAGTATTGGGTAAATGTCAGTTTACGCTTGCAATAAGTTTACATGCTTCAAATCAAGAAATAAGAGAAATGATTATACCGAGTGCAAAAAAATATCATATTCAAAATATTATTGATGATTGCAGAGAATTTGTAAAAAATACTGGGAGAAGAGTGAGTTTTGAATACTTAATGCTGCATGGTGTTAATGATAAATTAGAACACGCTGATGAATTAAGTAATCTAATAAAGGGTTTTCAATGCCATGTGAATTTGATTCAATATAATCAGATTGAGGAAGTTGAATTTAAGCAATCCCCTTTAAAAAATGCTCAACTTTTTCAAAACAGAATTTCTAATAATGGGATTAATGTTAGTTTGCGAAAAAGTAGAGGCTTAGATAGGAATGCAGCATGTGGTCAGTTAAGGCAAAATGCCAAAATTAAATAATCATATTTAAAAACTTTTTATTAAATTCAACTCAAACACGTTATTATTAACTTAATTCTTTTATTTATTATTGGGATTTATTAGAACTAAGCTTTTACCTTTTGCAATTGTTAGTTTATTCGGCGTTGCTTTTTTTGCTGTTAGTGCAAGGATTTGGCTACCTGGAGATATGATGTCACCTGCCCCGATTAATTAATCTTTATTATTATTTTATAATGACTAAAAGAAAGGATATACAAAATGAAAGTTTGGCAGAAATAGCAATAGATCCAGATGTTTTAGCTAAAGAATTATCTGTAGAGCTTGAAATTGATCCTTTAGAACAGATTGATAAAGATGGGTTCTCAAGAGGAACTTTAGATAAAAATTTAGAATGCGATGAAGCTTTAAAATTACTTAAGGGTGACAGAGAGCAAAGAATTCAAGGTTTAAGAATATTTTGCGAATATCGAGATAAAAGATCTTTCCCTCTTTTACTTCCTTTACTTGATCAACCTTGCCCAGTAGAAAGAATGAGTGCGGTATACGCATTAGGCAGGAATCCGTTCCCTAGCGCAGTAGAAAAATTAGTTAGTCTTTTAGAAACAGATGACAATGCATATGTAAGAAGAGCTACTGCTTGGAGTTTAGCTAATTATGATAATGAAATTGTTTTGAAGCCATTAATAAATTCATTAAAAAATGATGTGGCTTCAGTAAGATTATGGTCATCTAGTTCACTAGCGGAAATTGGGAGTAATACATCCTTTAACGCTCAATTAGCGGCTGAACAATTATTAATTAGCTTGAAAATAGATAATGAGCCTGTGGTAAGAAGTAATTGTATATGGTCTTTATGTAGATTGTTTGAAAAATTAAATGAAATATCGCAAGAAAGTTTTGTTGATGAATGTACCAAAATTGCTCTTTTTGATAAAGAACCTTCAGTTATGGAAGAAGCTAAAACTGCGTTAGATTCAATGGGGATGAAAGGGTTTTATAAGTAGAGTTTTATATTTATTAAGTAATCAATATAAAAATTAAAATTTAGTTAACTTAAACAACTGAAACGAAAAATTTTGGTTATTGTATATTCAGTAATAGTACTTAGTGCTTTAACTCCATGCCTCAAAGAACATTAAGATTCAAAATCCATCAAAATGGAAGAGTTGAAGAAACTGTTGAAGGTTTTCATGGCGAAGCATGTAATAATGCTACAAAAAATCTAGAAAATGCTCTTGGTGAGGTGAAAGTTAAGAACAGAACTTCCGAAGCATTTATCACTGACCAAAGCAAAACTTTAAAACAATTTAATAAAGAATCTAATGTCTCATTTTAGTACTATAAAAACACAACTTAGAGAAGCTGAACCTTTGATAAAAGCTTTAACCCAATTAGGTTATGAGATTAATCAAGAAGAAAAGTTTGTCAAAGGCTATAAGGGACAATTTACAGCTGTTGATATAAGTATGGATTTACCTAGTGAAACTAAAGTTGGTTTTAAATGGGATAATAACTCTAATTCATATGAATTAGTTACCGATCTCGACCTTTGGAAATTTAATTTACCTGTTGAGAGATTTATATCTAAAGTTACACAGATGTATGCTTATCAAACGATTATTTCTAAAACTGTAGAGGAAGGGTATCAAATTGTAGAGGAAAAAAATCAAAATGATGGATCAATTGAATTGGTTCTTACTAAGTGGGAAAGCTAAACATTGGATACAGATCCTTATTTTGAAAATGAAATTCTAAATGAGGTTGAAGAATTAACAGGTTTTGAACCTGTACTGGGAGGCCAATTAACTGAAAAAGCAGTTTGGGTTGATGAAAGTAGATGTATAGGTTGTAGATATTGTGCTCATGTAGCTACCAATACTTTCATAGTTGATGAAGATTATGGAAGGAGTAGAGCGATAAGACAAGATGGAGATAATCTTGAAACGGTGCAAGAAGCTATTGATACTTGTCCAGTGAATTGTATTCATTGGGTTGAATTTGAAAACTTAGAAGATCTAGAAAGTAGTCTTGATAGGGATATGTTTCAATCTCTGGGAAAACTACCACGAATGAATAAGCATTAATTTCTAATGGAGTTGCCTTGTCGCAGATTTGGTAGAACCAACCTAAATATGCCTGTTTTATCATTAGGAGGTATGAGATTCCAAAAAAGTTGGGATGAATTAAAATTTTCAGATATTTTACAAAAAGAACAGAATAAAGTTGAAAATATACTTAATCTTGCAAATAAATTTGGTTTCAATCACATTGAGACAGCTAAGTATTATGGGACTTCAGAAATTCAGTTAGGTATGGCTTTTAAGAGTATTAAAAAAATACCAAAAATCATTCAAACAAAAATCCCTCCTAATCGTGATCCAAAATTGTTCGAAGCAGAACTTTTGAAAAGCTTTGAAAAATTGCAAGTAAAGAAAATTGATTTATTAGCAATTCATGGCATCAATACACCTGAGCATCTTCATCAATCTGTAAAAGATGGAGGCTGTATTGATATTTTAAAAAAATTCCAAAAAGAAAATTTAATTGGATATGTAGGATTTTCGACTCATGGAGAATTATCTCTTATAGAAAAAGCGATATCTACAAATTTCTTTGATTATATTAATTTGCACTGGTATTTCATCAATCAAACGAATTCCAAGTTAATTGAGTTGGCTCATAAATATGATCTTGGAGTTTTTATCATAAGTCCTACTGATAAAGGTGGACATCTTCACACTCCATCAACAAAAATTTTGGAACTTTGTAGCCCTTTACACCCAATAGTATTTAACGATCTTTTTTGCTTAAGGAACAAAAATGTTCATACAATTAGTGTCGGGATAGCGAAAGAGCAAGACTTTAATTTACATTTAGAAGCAGTTTCATTATTGTCAGAGTCTGATCATTATATTCCTAAAATACTAAATAGACTACAAGAGGAATCAATAAATTCATTAGGTATAGAGTGGTATAAAAGTTGGGATAAAAATTTACCAAATTGGAAAAATACACCAGGAGGAATAAATATTCCGGTTCTTCTCTGGCTCTCGAATTTAATAGATTCCTTTGATTTAGAAGAATTTGCAAAATCTAGATACCAATTACTTGGTAATGGAAGTCATTGGTTTCCAGGTAATAATGCAAATTTGTTAGATGTTGATGTATGCGAAAGTCAATTATTAAAAGTTTTAGAAAGGCATATAAAACCCAAAAAGGTTATAAAGAAATTAAGAGTCCTAAAAGATAAGTTTGGGGACAAATCTTTATCAAGATTATCAAAGAATTAACCTTTGAGGGGATATTTTTCAGCCTTGCCAATACTTCTAGGATAAATATCAGGGCAAGATGCTTTTGGCTCAATAAAAATAGTATTACGTATCCCTTTTTCTCTGGGAAGAAAATTACTTTTAATTTCTAAGATTTGCCCTTCTAGTACGTTTAATGTATTTTCTAAATTTTTATTATCTTCATTTGTCCACTTCCCACAATATAAAATACCTAATCCGTTTGATTTCAACATAGGTAATATATATTCAGAAACTGTTGAAGGATTACTAACTGCTCTTGCTGTGGCAATATTAAAGCCATTTTTAAATGAAGATTGACGGCCAATTTTTTCAATACGATCATTAATTACAAAAATATCGTTTTTGAATTTGATACTTTTGATAATTTCTTTTAGTGAATCTGTTTTTTTTTTAGAGGAATCCACTAGATATATTTCTGAATTAGGATGTGTTATCGCATAAGCAAATCCTGGGAAACCACAACCTGATCCAATATCAATAAATTTTTTATTATCAAAATTTTTATTTGTATTTTCTTTAAATGTCCAAAGGCTGTCATAGACTTGTGATATCCAGTAATCATCTCCTTCAATTAATCTAGTTAAGTTGGTTTTATAATTTAGTTCTTGAATTTTTATCTGTAATTCTTTAAACATTATTATTTCCTCTTCAGTTAATAAATTGAGAAGTTCATTAGGGATACTTTCTTTAGTCATTGAGTTTTAAGTAGTTTCTTATTCTTGATAATTAAAAATATTCAATTTTATCAAAAATGACTAGAATATTTTTAATGATAATTAAATTTTTTTGAAAGGCGAGATAACTTATTATAAAATTTTAGGCGTTGATGAAAATGCCTCAAATAACGAATTAAGAAAGGCTTTTTGTAAACTCTCGATAGAATTACATCCTGATACGACTTCCTTAGAATTAGAAGATGCGAAAAATAAATTTCAAAAAGTATTAGAGGCCTATGAAAATTTAAATAATTCTAATTTGAGGAAAATTTATGATGAAAAATTACAAGTAAATTCTAAAAAACCAAATAAAACAAATTTAAATGTCTTGAATCCTTTAGTAATGGATGCTAATAATCAGCAGTTAGTAGGTAATAGGAGACCATTTTCAAATGGAGAAATGTTCTCATTATTTTTGTTGATTATTATTATTTTGATAAGTTTATTATTAGCTATCTTAATCGCTTCTTTTGCTGGCAAAGAAATACAGTCAATTCCAACTTGGCTTTTGAGATAATAATTTAAAGAAATTCTGTGATCCCATCTGACATCCCAATTAATCAACATTCACTTCAATCATTAGAGTTATGGTTAAAAGATTTAGGAGCAACTAAAGATATTGATAATCCGTCTAAATGGTATTTGTTACTTTCTAATTGGAATGCAACTATTATTTTTGAACAAGAAGATTTAAGTGTTGTCTGGGAGAGTGGAGGTAAATTAACTAAAAGACTATTTTCTTATTGTATTAATAGAGAAGATATAGAAAATGCTATTTTACAGGGGCCTTAATTTTGTTTTTTAAAGATCGCTTAAAATTTCAAAAATAATTCTGTAACTTTTTTCTAACTGTTTGTCTGTAATACAAAGAGGGGGTAATAGATAGATAACATTACCAAGTGGCCTAATAAATAAACCTTTTTTAATTGATAATGCTTTTATCCTTTTGCCAACATTGTTTAGATAACCTTTATTTTTACCTGTTTCAATATCAAATGCGGCGATAGTTCCTGTGACTCTTATGTTTTTTACAAATGGTAATTTTTTAATTTTCTTTAGATGGGAAAGGTGCTTTTCCTCAAAAGAAAGATATTTTATTGGATCTTTTTCTAATAAGTTAAGGCTCGCATTGGCTGCTGCACACCCTAAAGGGTTTGCAGTGAAGCTATGACCATGCCAAAAAGTTTTTTTAGGAGAATCGCTAATAAAAGATTGGAAAATTTTCTCTTTAGCTAATGTGATTCCCATAGGTAGGAATCCTCCCGTTAGACCCTTCGAAATAGAAATTAGATCAGGAATTATATTTGCCTTTTGAAATGCAAAGAGACTTCCACATCGCCCAAATCCAGTTAATACTTCATCAGCTATTAATAAAGAATTATTATTTTTTACTACTTCTGAAACTTGTCTGATAAATTCAGGCCTAACCATATTCATTCCTCCCGCACCCTGTACTAATGGTTCAAGAATGACAGCCACAGTGGGCTTTTTAAGAAGTTTAGTTAATATTTGAATCGCGTTATTCTCTTTTATTTCAACCTCTTCATCATTTATCCAAGTTGCAGGCCATGGGGCCCTTTTGACAGGGAACATTAGATTATCAAAATTCTCATTGAAAATATTTCGCTCCCCTAAAGCCATTGCTCCAAATGTATCACCATGATAGGCACCATCAAAAGCAATTATTTGGTTTCTTGTTTCACCTTGATTTTGCCAAGATTGATAGGCAATTTTTAAAGCTACTTCTACAGCGGTAGATCCATTATCAGAAAAAAATAGTCTTTCTAATTTTGTTAAGCCACTGAGTCTCTCTGATAATATTTGAGCCTGTGGATGTAAGAAGTCGGCGAATATAACTTGCTCTAGAGTTTTAGCTTGATGATAAATGGCATCTGCTATGTAATCGTTACTATGACCATGTAGAGTAACCCACCAACTACTTATTCCATCAATGAGTTCTTGTTTTGGATTTTTAGTATAAATTAAAGCATTTTTTCCATGAGTAACTTCTAATTGAGGCTTGCTATTTATAATCTGCGTAAAAGGTGGCCATATATTAGGATGCCAATTTTGATTAGGATTTTTTAAAACTGGAGATTTCATTTATTATTTTTTTGATTTAATAAGGTGATCAATTTATTTTTAATATTGAGCTCTTCCCAAAGTATATCTAAATTATAAGAGTCAATTTTCTGGATATATGGAAATTCAGCAATAATAGGAAGACTACTAAATTCAGTTAATGTTTTTGGATTATCTAAGTGTTTTTTCCCGTTTATAACTAGACCTAGAATTTTAATATTTCTTTTTCTTAATGCCTCAATACTAAGAAGAGTGTGATTAAGAGTCCCAAGGCCGCTCTTGCATACAAGTATTACAGGGATATCCCATTTCTTGATTTGATCTATTTGCAAATAATTTCTTGTAATTGGGACCATTAAGCCCCCCGCTGTTTCTACAATTAATGACCCATCGATATTTGGTAAATCTAATAGCTGAAAGTTTATAACTTTTTGGTCTATTTCTGACGCCCAATGAGGAGAAACAGGTTCTCTAAAGATATAAGCTTCACTGATTATTTTCGCTTTGTTCACTTTTGCAAGTCGTGCAACAGCTTGGCTATCAGTCTCTGACTCAATGCCACTTTGAATAGGCTTCCAGTAAAAAGAATTTAATCCTCTTACAAAAAAAGAACTTATTAATGTCTTTCCGATATCAGTATCTGTCCCACAAATAACAAATTGGGATTTATTCTTTATAGCGCTCATGATTTTTTTAATATTTCAATATTAATTTCCCATGTAAGGTTAACTGAATTAGTTGCCGTCTTAGGCCAAAACTTTTGTATTGCTTTTAATTCACATATTTTATTACGTTTACACTTGGTTGATTGAGCTCCCACATTTACTATGCTTCTGAAAAGTTTATAAACATCTGGAAAGTTTTCTATATATATGTATTTATTTGAGAAGAATATTTCGTCAGAGTTGAAACTTTTGACTATATTTTTTGAAATAGGGAAAGTTAGACCACTATATTCAATATTAGTTTCTAAGCAAGTTTGCTTCCATTCGGGGAATGAATTTATTGTGGGATATGAAATTATTAAATAACCACCAGATCTTAATTTGTTAAACCAATCTCTTATTATTTTTTCGGGATTGTCTAACCAGTGTATACAAAAGTTAGATGTCATTAGAGGACAGTTTCTAATTGATGGTGGTAAACCATTATTTAAATCCCATAAAATCTTTTTACTAGAGTCCTTATTTTGAAGAAGCATTTTTTTGCTGAAATCAATGCGGCTAATATTTTTTGTAGAAAATTCTTTTTCTATTTCATCAGCTAATAAGCCAGTTCCTGAACCAAGATCTATCCATTCACCTTTTTGAATATTTAGATCTTTTAAGAAATAAACAATCTTATCAGCAAAATGCTTTTGAATATTTGAATAACTTAAATAATTTGCTGAAGCATTATTAAAGTTATTTTTAACTGTTTCATTCCAGATTTTATTTTTCATATTTATTATCCAGAGTTCTTTTGATGATTTGGTAAAAATTTAAATTAGTTAGACAATGCCCTTGATTATCTAATTCAATTAAAGTTGGCTTTTTAGCTAATGTTTTTTTTAATAATTCAATAAATTTATTACTTGAATCTTGGTCAAGAATTAAATCGTTTTTAGAATTTATAATGATGACATTGCAATTTTTCTCAAAAGACTTTAAAGAATCTTTATCTGTATAAAGTTTTTTAAGGTCACTTAATAGAAGATTATTATTTAAATTCTCTAAGTTTTTATAAAACATAGTTTGGAAATTAATGCTCATATTATTGGGCAAAAAAGATTTGCGTATAAATTCTTTTAACATAACCTCTGCTTCAAATAACATTATTTTTTTTTCCATTCTCTTAAGAGATCTGTAAACTAAATTTCTTTTTTTGCTTGAAGGAAGAAAGTTATTAAATGAATTTATAAAGACAACATGGGATGCTTCATCTAAAAGATTTTCTTGAATTAAATGGAAACCTAAAGAGTGACATAAAATCATCTTGATTTGATCGTTCAAATTGTTTTTTATCCATTTTGCTTGATTGATATTTTTTGAAAAATATCCCCTTTCATTATCTTGCCAATGCCATCCATTTCTTTGAAATTCGATTTTATAATTATCCCAGAAACTTTGATCTAACCCCCAACCATGCTGAGTAATAACTTGTTTCATTTGAAGGTTTTTAAAACAGAAATAAAATTATTAAGTATGTCTAAATTTAAATCTCTTCTAATTGTTAACCTTAATCTTGATTCGTTCACAGGAACAGTAGGTGGTCGAATAGCAATAGCTAAAAAACCGTTTTTTTCAAGATGTTTTTGTAGAAGGATTGCCTTTTCTTCTTGTCCGACGATTATAGATAAGATTTGAGATTCTCCCTTAACTGGGTAACTTGAATTTCGAAGAATTTCTTTTTTCCATTTTTTAGAAGAGATCAATAAATTAATACCCCATTCGTGATTGGCTTTGATTTTTTGGAGCGATTTAAGTGCACCTGCAGATAAAGCTGGGGAAAGAGCAGTTGTATATCTAAAAGCCCCACTCGTTTGAATAAGATGTTCACCAATTTTTGAGTTACAAGCTATAAAAGCCCCGCCGCTACCAAACGATTTGCCAAAGGTTCCAGTAAGCATAGTTATTTCATCAGATAAATCAAAACTTAAACCTTTCCCTTCAGTCCCTAAAATCCCAATAGCATGAGCTTCGTCAACTAATAATTCAACATTATACCTTTTACAAATTTCAGCAATTTCTTTGAGAGGAGCAATTGAACCTTCCATACTGTAGAGGGATTCAACAATTATAAGAATGGACTTTTGCGATGAATTGAATTTAAGAATTTTATTTTCTAAGTCTTTTAAATCATTATGTGCGAATCTTACTAGTTTTGATCCGGCAGCTTTTACTCCAACTAATAAAGAATTATGAATAAATTTATCTGCAATTATAATACTATTTCTGTTAGCTAAACCTTGCACGGCAGCAATATTAGCTTGGAAACCGCTAGGAAATAACAGTACTTTTTCCTGATTAAGCCATTCTGCAAGTTGTGTCTCTAATAATTTATGTATTGGTCTTGAGCCCGTTATGAATCTCGAACTGCCTGAACCAAGACCTTCAGATAAGCTTATTTCATAAGAGGCTTTTATTACATCATTGTCTCTACTTAATCCAAAATAATCATTACTACATAAGTCAATAAAGTTATTTTTAACTTGCTTTGGATTTACACCTTGAAGTTCATATGGCTTTTGACCTAACGTGAATGTTTTTAATTTTCGAAGTCTATTTTTTGGGATTTTTACTTTATTCATTTGTAAGTAATTTCAACTAAATATTTTTTATAAAATGATCTAGATTTACTATTAAAGTGTGCAAGGTGGCTATTGTTTATTAATATCTATATAGATCATATCTTAAGAAGTTAACTCCTCCCCTCTTCAATCACAATTATTGCTTAATTTAGAGGAATATTTCCCATTCCCACTAGATCCCTTTCAAATAGAGGCAATAAAAGCTATTAATAGTGGAAATTCTGTTGTTTTAACTGCTCCAACTGGCTCAGGTAAAACATTAATTGGCGAATTTGCTATTTATAGAGGCTTATCCCATGAAAGTAGAGTTTTTTATACAACCCCTTTAAAGGCCTTATCAAATCAAAAGTTTAGAGATTTTATTAATCAATTTGGAGAGAAGAAAGTAGGTCTCTTGACTGGAGATATTAGTATCAATAGAGATGCTCCAATCTTAGTAATGACTACTGAGATTTTTAGGAATATGCTCTATGGAGAATTTGAAGAACTTGATGACCCGTTGGTAAATCTAGAATCTGTAATTCTTGATGAATGTCATTATATGAACGATCCTCAAAGGGGGACAGTTTGGGAAGAAACAATAATTCATTGTCCAAGTAGAGCACAGATAATAGCTTTATCAGCAACTATCTCTAATGCAGACCAGCTTCAAAATTGGATAGAAAAAGTTCATGGTCCTACAGTACTTGTGAACAGT
Source organism: Prochlorococcus sp. AG-335-A05 (assembly GCA_003282425.1). Lineage (GTDB taxonomy): Bacteria > Cyanobacteriota > Cyanobacteriia > PCC-6307 > Cyanobiaceae > Prochlorococcus_A. The sequence continues at coordinate 17,179 of QBZF01000014.1, forward strand.
AATAAAAGACCAGTTCCATTAGATTTTATTTTCTGTAGTGCCAAGGGACTTCATCCTCTTTTGAATAATAAAGGTAATGGGATTCATCCAAATTGTAAGATTTGGAGAGCACCAAAAGGGCAAAAAAAGAAAGGTAAAGTAGGAAGAATAATGCAACCAAAAGCTCCTCCGATTGCCTTTGTAGTCTCTAAACTTGCAGAGAGAAATATGTTACCAGCTATCTATTTTATTTTTAGTAGAAGAGGTTGTGACAAGGCTGTTGAGTATGTTAAAGATTTATCTTTAGTAAGTTATTCAGAAGCAAATTTGATATCTCAAAGATTAGATGTTTATCTAAAAAATAATGAAGAGGGTATAAAAGATAAATTTCATTGTGAAGCTCTTAAACGAGGTATAGCTTCACACCATGCTGGATTGCTTCCAGCATGGAAAGAGTTAGTAGAGGAACTATTTCAGCAAGGATTGATAAAAGTTGTTTTTGCAACTGAAACTTTAGCTGCGGGTATTAATATGCCTGCAAGAACAACAGTAATTTCAACATTATCAAAAAGGACTGATGAAGGACATAGATTATTATTTAGTAGTGAATTCTTGCAGATGTCAGGAAGAGCTGGAAGAAGAGGAAAGGATTTGCAGGGATATGTTGTAACCTTACAAACTAGATTTGAGGGAGCAAAAGAAGCTGGTACCTTGGCTATTAGTGAACCAAATCTACTAGTTAGTCAGTTCACACCAAGCTATGGAATGGTTCTTAATCTTTTGCAAAATTATAGTTTAGATAAATCTCGAGAGTTAATAAAAAGAAGTTTTGGGAGCTTTTTATATTTAGGGGAATCTTCAGAAGAGAGGACTATTCTTGATAATTTAGAAATAGATTTAAAAGAACTAAAAAAAATAACTTCCAATATTTCATGGCAAGATTTCGATTCATACGAAAAGTTGAAAAGTCGTTTAAAAGAAGAAAGAAGATTGTTGAGGATATTAGAAAAACAAGCAGCTGAAAAATTATCAGAAGAAATTACTAGTGCACTTACCTTTATTAAAGATGGAAGTTTAATTTCCATAAAAGCCCCTCAAATAAATAGAAAAGTTGTTCCAGCTTTAATTTGTAAAAAAATATATGAATCAAAAAAAATTAAAAGTTTGCTTTGTTTAACAATTGATAATTTATTTATCCTTATAAAACCTTCTTACATAGTCAATATTTTTCCTGATTTAGAAGAAATTGAAATTTTGAGGCTTAAAGAACCCAAGATGAATTTCTCAGGAGAAGTTGTAAGGGGTGATAATGAATCACAAACTTTTGTAGATAGAATTTTTGATATTTCTGAAAAATATGACTTAAGAACTCCTCAATATGACCTATCAACTGAAGTTTTGGCACAACAGAAACTAATTACTAATTTGGAAGAAACAATAACTAATCAACCTGCGCATAAATTTGGTGACTCTAAAAAATTAAAAAGATATAGAAAAAGGATTATCGAGATTGAGCAAGAAATAGTTATGAAAAATAATCTTATGGAAGATAAAGAAAATCATAACTGGAAAAAATTTACTGATTTAATAAAAATTTTGAATCATTTTGGCTGTTTAAATGATTTAGAGCTTACCGAAGTAGGGCAATCAGTTGGCGCAATAAGAAGTGAAAATGAATTATGGGTTGGACTTGTTTTACTTAGTGGATATTTAGATGATTTGGCCCCGCCTGATTTAGCCGCAATCATTCAAGCAATTTGTGTGGATGTAAGAAGACCAAATCTTTGGTGTAATTTTAAGCCTTCTATAAAAGTTATAGATGTTTTTAATGAGTTAGAGAGTCTAAGAAAATTAGTAGCCTCGAAACAAAATAAGTATAATATTAACACTCCAATTTTTTAGAAATGGAGTTGACTGGGATAATTTCAGAATGGGCGAGAGGTAAAAAATGGAAAGAACTAATTTTTAATACTTCCTTAGATGAGGGGGATGTTGTAAGGATCTTAAGAAGGTCTATGGATGTTTTATCACAAATTCAATATTGCGTAGGAGTAAGTAATAAACTTAAAAATAAAGCAAAGTCAGCTTTAAAAGCTATTAATAGATTTCCTGTTTCTGAATCTAATGATTTGTTAAAAGTATCTGATAATATTAATCCAGCAACAAAAAGAATAGATAATAATTCCTAAAAGTAGTTCAATTAAATCATTTTATTAATATTTACAGCATCCTCAAAATCTTTAGCAGTTAAGTAACCTGATTTTATTGTTGCTTCTTTTAAGTTGATTGATTCATTAAAGGCAAGATTCGCAATTTCTGCTGCTTTTTCATAACCTATTTTGGGAACCAATGCTGTTACGAGCATTAGTGAATTTTCAAGATTAATTTTGATGGTTTTTGGATTGGGTTGTATCCCTTCAACTAACTTTAGTCTGAAGTTACTTATTGCATGATTCAGTAATTTTATACTCGTTAGAATATTAAATCCAATTAGCGGCTTATATTCATTCATTTGTAAAGTGCCGCTGGCATTAGCTATTGATACTGCGCATTCAAAACCCATTACTTGAGTGCATACCATTGATAATGCTTCACATTGGGTCGGATTAACTTTCCCAGGCATGATTGAGCTTCCCGGTTCATTCTGGGGAATTATTAATTCATAAATGCCTGATCTGGGTCCTGAGGACAATATTTTAATATCATTAGAAATCTTAAACAATGCACTTGCTAGGATTTTTATTTGACCCATTACTTGGGCTAACCGATCATGAGATGCCATTAAAGAGAAATGATTCTTTGATTTATAAAAAAACAAATTAGTATACTCAGAAATTGATTTTATAGATTCCTTTGAAAAATCTTTTGGACAGTTAATACCTGTACCAACTGCCGTACCACCAAGCGGTAAGAAACATAATTCATCAAGACTGTTTATCAGAGCATCTTCAGCGTCTTTTAGCTGTTTTGACCATGTAGAAACTTCTTGACCAAGAGAAATTGGTACTGCATCTTGAAAATGAGTTCTGCCTATCTTTATAAGATCTTTCCATTCATTACTCTTTCTATCAAGTACCTTAGTAAGTTCCTTTATTGATGGAACTAATTTTTTAATTATTTGAGTAACAACTGATATCTGAATAGCAGCAGGAAAAGTATCATTTGTAGACTGCGATTTATTAACATCATCATTTGGATGAATAGGATGATGGCTTCCAAGTTCTGAATTTGTTTTTAATGCAGCAATATTAGATATGACTTCATTGATATTCATATTTGTTTGTGTACCACTACCTGTTTGCCATATTTTTAAAGGGAATTGAGAATCATGTTTCCCATCTAGTATTTCTGTACAAGCTTCAATAATGAGATCTTTTTTAAAATTATTTATTAAACCCAATTTGAAGTTAGAAATTGCAGCTGCTCTTTTTACAACTGTAAGTGAATAAATTAATTCAATTGGGATCAACTCCTCACCAATAGAAAAATTTATGATTGATCTCTGCGTTTGGGCTCCCCACAAAGCCTCTGAAGGAACTTTAATCTGTCCCATACTATCTTTTTCAAATCTAAAGTTCTTGGTCATCAAAAAAACTGTGGTTAAACTTCAAATAATATTTAGGGATTTAAATACTTAACTTATCCCATATTACATTTAAATTGTTGAGATGAATTGAGGGGTCAAAGCATACCTTTAAATCGTTCTCAGTAACTAATGTCATAATCTCTTGCTCCCCTTCGATATTCTTCTTGAAATTACCATTCTCATGGTTCCAAGCTTGATGAGCACTTTTTTGTACTAAACTATAAGCCTTTTCCCTAGACATACCCTTTTCAACAAGTAAAAGTAAAACTTTCTGACTAAAAATTACTCCCCCATATATATTTAAATTTTTGAGCATATTGTCCGGATAAACTTTTAAATTATTTATTATTTCTTTCATTTCTCTAAGCATGAAATGTAGGCATATAGATACATCGGGTAACATGATACGCTCATTAGAACTATGGCTAATATCTCTCTCGTGCCAAAGTGGAACATTCTCAAGAGCTGTCACAACATAACTCCTCAAAACTCTAGATAAACCGCTAATCCTTTCACTGCGAATAGGGTTTCTTTTGTGAGGCATAGCTGAGCTTCCTTTTTGTCCTTTTGAAAATCCTTCTTCAACTTCTAAAACATCTGTTCTCTGAAGGTTCCTTATCTCAGTCGCAAACCTATCAAGTGAAGCTCCTACTAACGCTATTGTTTGAACATATTCAGCATGTCTATCTCTTGATATAACCT
>QBZF01000015.1 GCA_003282425.1 Prochlorococcus sp. AG-335-A05
AATAGTGATCTCGCCAGTCATCATTTTCAAAGATTCCATGAATATATGTACCTGCAATAGTCCCTCCTTGAATATTTTCTTTATACCACCCAAGATCTAAATCCTTAAAAATGGGTTTTATTTTAAAAGTATCTTGACTGTTATCTAATTCAGTTACTCCGTTATGTATCTCAAACCCTTTGATTTCTGTTACGTGCGGCCAAATTGACTCAGAATTTATTTGCCTTGTTATCTTTTTTTGAAGGAAAGTTGTTTTTAAAGGGAGTAATCCAATTCCATTAATTGATTTATCTAAATTGATTTTTGATCCTTCTTTAAAAAATGGGTCTTCAAGAATTGTTCCTAACATTTGTAAACCTCCGCAAATTCCAAAAATATTACCTTTATTCGTTGAATAATTTTTTATATCTTTTGATAGACCAGAATCTCTAAGAAATTTTTGATCTTTAATAGTCTGTTTACTTCCAGGAATAATAAGGAAATCAAATTGATTTAAACTTTGAGATTCCATTACCCATTTGATTAATATTGATTCTTCATTTTCTAATGGATCAAAATCTGAAAAGTTACTTATAGATGGCAATTTAATAATTCCAACCTTTATTTCAGGTTTGGTTACAGATGATTTTTTTTCTAATAAATCTAAAGAATCCTCTGGAGGGAATTTATCATCTAACCAAGGAATTATTCCTAAAACAGGGATTTTTGTTTTGTTTTCTATCCATTTTTTACCTTCTTCAAATAATGAAAGGTCCCCTCTAAATCTGTTTATTAATATACCTTTAATGAGTTTTCTTTCTTCCGGTTTCATTAACTCAAGAGTTCCTATTATTTGAGCAAATACGCCTCCTCTTTCGATATCAGTTACCAATATGCAATTCGCGTTTAAATACTTTGCAACTCTTAAGTTCGTAAGGTCTCTGTGAATTAAATTCATCTCTACAGGACTTCCTGCCCCCTCAATAATTAAACGACAATTTGGGTATCGTTCATATATTGAATTCAAACTTTTTTTTATTACTTCCCACCCTGGGGAAAACCAATCCTTGTAGTAATCTTTTGCTGTTGTAATACCCTTACTTCTCCCTAAATGAACAACTTCACTAGTTGAATTGCCTTGTGGTTTTAATAGGATAGGATTCATCTCCGAAGAAGGAATTATCCCGCAAGCAAATGCTTGTAAAGCTTGAGAAAATGCCATCTCTCCACCATTCCAATCAACCCATGCATTATTACTCATATTTTGACCCTTAAAAGGTATTGGGTTTTCTCCTGAATTTTTAAGAATCCTGCCTATGGCCGTAACTGTTAAAGATTTGCCTGCCCCGCTAGATGTACCTAAAACCATTAAGGGCTTTTTATTAGGTTGTAGTTTTTCTATTAATTCCATTAGTAATTTATATTAATCTTGAAATTTATTAATAAGTAAATTGAATTATAATTTGATAAAAAATTTGTGTTAATTCTAGCCTCTGCTTCTCAATCTAGAAAGAAATTACTAGAAAATTCTCAAATCGAATTTATACAAATATCAAGTAATTTTGATGAAGCTTTAGTAAAAGAGAATGATATATCTAATTTGGCTCTCGAATTGTCTTTTCAAAAAGCTAGTAGTATTGCTCTTAATATCCAAGAAATAGACTTTCCAGAAAAGTTTAATTATAGTTCTTTCGAAATTCTTGGTTGTGATTCAATATTTGAATTTAATGGAAGAGCTTTTGGAAAACCATCAGACAAAGAAGAAGCATATAGAAGATGGTCAAAAATGTCGGGAGAATTTGGTTTTCTCCATACTGGACATACATTACTAATTAGTACTTTTGATTCAACCTCGAAAGGACTCAAAGTGACTAAGAAAATTCAAAAAACAGTAAGTTCTAAAGTATATTTTTCTAAATTGCAAGATGAAGAGATAAAAAGTTATGTTGACACTCTTGAACCTTTATATTGTGCTGGAGGATTTGCTTTAGAAGGCAAGGGAGGTAAATATATCGAAAAAATTGATGGTTGTTTTAGTAATGTGATGGGTTTAAGTTTGCCATGGCTTAGAGAGAGTCTTATTAAGGAAGGAATTTTTCCATAAAAAAAGACCCTTTTAAAAGGGTCTTTTAAAAATTGATTAGAGTTAATCAATATCTGGCATTTCTAGAGCTGGTTCACTCTTTCTGTCAATTCCTTTTTCGAAACCGGCAGCGGCTGCTCTAGCACGACCTGCATGCCAAAGGTGACCGATGAATGTAAACCATCCTAGGAAGAATTGAGCTGCAGCTAACCATTGTCTTAAGTTAACAAAGTTAACAGCGTTAGGCTCAGTAATGATACCACCAACAGAGTTGATAGAAGCATTAGGTGCATGAGTCATATATTCAGCTGCTCTTCTTACTTGCCAAGGCTGAATATCATTTTGAATTTTCTCGAGGCTCAATCCGTTAGGTCCTCTTAAAGGCTCTAACCATGGTCCTCTGAAATCCCAAAATCTCATTGTTTCACCACCAAATATAATTTCACCTGTAGGAGATCTCATGAGATACTTACCTAATCCTGTTGGTCCCATTGTTGAACCTACATTAGCTCCAATCCTTTGATCTCTCACGAGGAAAGTAAAACTTTGGGCCTGTGAAGCTTCAGCGTTTGTTGGGCCGTAGAATTCTGAAGGATAAGCAGTGTTGTTGAACCAGATAAAAGTTGATGCAATGAAACTTGCTACACAAATTCCACCAAGTGCGTAACTTAGAAGTCCTTCTCCATTCCAGATGAAAGCTCTTCTAGCCCATCCAAAAGGTTTTGTGAAAACATGGAATAAACCACCAATAATAGCAGTTATACCAACGTAAACATGACCTCCAACAATGTCTTCAATTGAGTTAACACCGATGATTGAACCAGCACCTCCCCATGGAGACCTAAATAGATAACCAAGGATTACTCTTGGATCTAAGGTTGGACTAACCAATCTAACTTCTCCACCACCGGGGGCCCATGTATCATAAGCACCACCAATAAACATCCAATCGGCTACAAAAAATAAAGCACCAACTCCTAAAACTACTAGGTGATAACCTAGTATATTTGTCATTTGGTTCTTATCTCTCCAATCAGTTGAAAAGAAAGGAAAATCTTGCTCAAGCTTTTCTGGACCGGCTAAAGAGTGATAAATCCCTCCAAAACCTAAAACTGCTGAAGAAATTAAATGTATAACACCTGCAACGAAGAAGGGATATACAGAAGTAACTTCACCACCAGGTCCAATTCCAAACCCGAACATTGCAACGTGAGGCATACAAATTAAGCCTTGTTCCCACATTGGTTTATCAAACGTGAAATGGCTTACTTCGAATAACATCATTGCTCCAGCCCAAAATACTATTAGACCAGAGTGTGCAATGTGTGCTCCAAGTAAACGTCCAGATAAATTAATTAATCTGGCGTTACCTACATACCAAGCGTAACCAGTTTCTTCAATACTCTGGTTAGGAGCTCTTAGTAAATTATTAAAGGGCGTTTCCACGCGGAAGAACCTCCTCAGGGAATACAAAGTTTTCGTGTGGTTGATCCACGGAAGACATCCATGCTCGCATACCTTCGTTCAGAAGTATATTCTTTGTGTAGAATGTTTCAAATTCTGGATCTTCTGCAGCTCTTATCTCTTGGCTAACGAAATCGTAAGCTCTTAAGTTAAGTGCTAAACCAACAATACCAATTGAAGATGTCCACATACCCATAACAGGTACGAATAACATCAAGAAGTGGAGGAATCTCTTATTAGAGAAAGCAATACCAAAAATTTGGCTCCAAAATCTATTCGCTGTAATCATTGAATAAGTTTCTTCTTCTTGTGTTGGATCGAAAGCTCTAAAGGTTGAACTTTGAACTTTACCATCTGTGTAAACACTTGTATCTTCATATAATGTGTTTTGAACTGTAGCTCCATGGATAGCGCAAAGAAGTGCACCACCAAGGATTCCAGCAACACCCATCATATGAAAAGGGTTAAGTGTAATATTGTGAAAACCTTGAATGAACAAGATATAACGGAAGATCGCTGCAACACCAAATGAAGGTGCGAAGAACCAACTATGCTGTCCTAGAGGGTAGATAAGGAAAATACTTGTAAAGACTGCAATTACAGCTGAAAAAGCAAGTGCGTTGTAAGGTCTGATACCTACAAGACCAGCAATTTCAAATTGACGAAGCATAAAACCGATAAGGCCAAATACTCCATGTAATGCAACAAAGTTCCAAAGTCCACCAAGCTGTAGCCATCTTACGAAACTACCTTGGGCTTCAGGACCCCATAAAAATAGAAGACTGTGTCCCATGGCATCTCCAGGGGTACTTACAGCTGCTGTCAAAAAGTTTGCTCCTTCAAGATATGAAGATGCAATTCCGTGTGTGTACCAAGAGGTAACAAATGTTGTTCCGACAAACCAACCACCTATTGCAAGATATGCACAGGGTAGAAGAAGTAAACCGGACCAACCAATAAATACAAATCTGTCGCGCTTTAACCAATCATCGAGGACATCAAACCATCCTCTCTGTGGGGCGCTTCCAACGGCGATCGTCATGAGAAATCGTTTTTAGCTTCGGGATACGTTGAGACTGTAACAAAGATTGAGAGTAAAGTGGGGAAATATTTGTATATATGAAATGCCTTGTAAAGCTTTCCTAACTTTTATGTTAAAAATTAGGTATTAATACTCTACATTAATGGTTAAATTAGTAGGAATTGGCATCTAGAATAGTTATATTATGCAATCAGATCTTTCTTCATTCAACAAAATTGAACAAAAAATTGATGGTTCAAGAAAAATATCTAATTACCTTATTGGAGGAATGTTAACTATTGGTGGTATAGGTTTTATCTTAGCTGCGATTTCTAGCTATACAGGAAAAGATTTGCTCCCTTTGGGTAACCCTTCAACCTTACTTTTTATCCCTCAGGGAATAATAATGGGAGCTTATGGCGTTATAGCCAATTTGCTTAATGTATATTTGTGGTATTTGGTTTTCATAAATTTCGGATCAGGTTATAACTTTTTTGATAAAGATTCTCAATCTGTTGAAATTAAAAGAAAAGGATTGTTTAAGGATATCGAAGTAAAATTAAATTTCGATGAAATTAAGTCAGTAAAACTTGATATAAGTGAAGGATTTAATCCAAGAAGAAGAATTGCACTAGTTCTTAAAGGCAGAAAAAAAGCACTTCCTCTAAGTGGAGCAGGAGAACTTAAACCATTGCTGCAAGTTGAAGAGGAAGGAGCAAGATTAGCCAAATTTTTAAATGTAAATTTGGAGGGTTTAAAATAAAAAGATTTTATTTATTAAAACCACTTATATTCTTTAAGATATTTTTATTATTAATTACAGGTTGCAGTTATAAGAGTACCTTTGATTCTAATTTTTATTGCGAGAAGCTTAATCTTGGTTGTATAAACAAGAACCAAATAGTTGAATTCAAGACTTCAAAAGGTAATTTTGATGTCCAATTAGATGGAAAAAATAAGCCAGTTACCGCGAGTAATTTTATTCAAAATGTAAAAAAAAATATTTATAAAGATAAAAGTTTTTATAAAATAATTAATTTTCCTCAAGTTAAAGTAATTTATTCAGGTATTTACCCAGAAAATAATAATTACAAAAAAGAAAATCAAAATCTAAACAAACTCAGAAGAAATATTCCCTTGGAAATAAAATTAAAAAAAGAAGTCGAACCAAAATATAATTATCAAATTGTAGATCCTTCTGAAATAACCAATATTACTAATTTTTTTGAAAAGGGATCGCTAGCCATGGTAAAGAGTGGAGAAAGGAATTCTTCTTCTACAGAGTTTTTCTTCGTAACTAATAAATTCCCCGAATTGGATGGAAGATATTCAATCTTTGGAAAAGTTGTGAAAGGAATAGAAATATTACAGGATATAGATAAGGAAGACTTGATTTATGAAATTATAATTTCTAATTAAATCTCTAAAGAGTATTTATTTATTTTTAACATTTCAGTATTTACTCCTGATGATCGCTTAAGAGCAACTTTCCCTGTTCTTGCAATTTCAAGTATTCCATATGGTTCAAGAAGCTTTTCCAAAGCAACTAATTTTCCTGGATCCCCCACCACTTCAAGGGTTAAAGCAATATCTGACACATCTACTACTTTTGCTCTAAATATTTGAACGATATCTAAAATATTACTTCTAGTATCTTCTTTTGACGATACTTTGAGAAGCATTAATTCCCTTTCAACTGCAGCAAGGTTTGTAAAATCTACGACTCCAAGAACATTAAATAATTTATTAAGTTGTTTTGTCATTTGTTGAAGGGTTTCATTATCACCCTCTACTACCATTGTTAATCTTGAAATCCCCTTAGTTTCAGCAGGCCCAACAGCGAGACTATCGATATTAAAACCTCTTCTAGCAAAAAGACCTGAGATTCTACTTAATGCCCCTGATTCGTCTTCAACAAGTACTGATAATGTATGTTTCATATTTTAGTAGGTTTTTAAGTCTCTAATCCATTCATAAGAAATTTTATTGAATAAAGAAGGGTCTTCATCATGAACACAATGGCCTGAATTGGATATTATTTTTAATTCTACCCATCTATGGAATTTTGCAATCTTTTTACCAAGAAATAAAGGTATGAAATTATCTTTTTCTCCCCACAACAATAAAAAAGGAACTTGTTTTGAATGACTTAGTTGCTCTAAAAGATAAGAGGCTTTTAACTTGTTTCCCCTAGTTGACATTCCAATACACATTGCTCTTAATGATCTAGCCGCAGTCTTCCTTAAAACTGGTTTTCTTACAATATCAATTAGTTCTTTATCAACGCGATCTTTTTTGAAATATGCAGAATTAAGTCCTAGTTTTATTATTCCTAGTTTATTTATTAAAAACAGAACTATTTCTAAAGGAAATACTGTAAAAAATATTTTTATTAGTTTAGTTTTAAATTTCTCAAAAATCGAATTGAGTTTTAATTCCTTTTTTTTAATTACTAAAGGATCCGGAAGAGGAGATGCAATAACAGATAATATTTCATTTTTCAAATAGACTGCGCATGTTAAAGCTACTAAAGAACCTAAAGAATTTCCTATTAAAATAATCTTTTTAGAAGTCTTTGGTCTAATTACTTGTTTAATAAAATCACTGACTTGGTTACACCACACTCCATTATTTAATTTTTCGATCTCTCTTATTCCTGGTTGTGCTGAATTGCCAAATCCAATTAAATCTATTGAGTAAACAGAATATCCCTTTTTTGCAAAGTAGTCAGAATTGTTTCTCCAATGTTTACTACTTGCTCCGAATCCATGAAGCAAAATCATCGGATCTATATTATCTTTCCCTTTAACACTCCAGAAAATTTTGAATCCTTTCCAATTCCAGTAATTAGATTCGTCTCCTTCTTGTGATTTATAAATAGATTTCATATAAATAAATCTTTATTCTCCTTAATAAATAATTTAAAGATATTTGCATTAGTTATTTTTTTTACAAAAAAATGCAATTTAACGTTAAATTATAATAATTGATTAAGTTTCCTATGGCTAAAGAAATTTTTAGTATCGCTGCTGTATTTTGGATATTGATACCAATTGGATTGGTTGGTGGTGCATTATTATTAAAATTTCAAGGAGATTGATTCTCACGAATACTATAGAAGGTGAGTTAATCTCTACAAATTAAGTACATCCTTAAGTATGAAGATTCTCTTAGTAGGTGCAACTGGAACTCTTGGTAGGCAGATAGCAAAACAGGCTATTCAGGATGGTCATGAAGTAAGGTGTTTTGTCAGAAATCCAAGGAAAGCTTCTTTTCTGCAAGAATGGGGTTGTGAACTTACAAAGGGCAATTTACTTAATTCTGAAGATATAGATTATGCTCTACAAGATATTGAAGTAGTTATTGATAGTGCAACTGGTAGACCTGAGGATTCCAAAAGTATATATGAGACTGACTGGGATGGGAAACTTAATCTTTTTAATGCCTGTGAAGCGAAAAAAATAAAAAGGGTTATTTTCCTCTCAATTTTATCAACAGAAAAGTTTAGAAATGTCCCTTTAATGGATGTTAAATATTGCACTGAAAAACTTCTAGAGAAATCTAATTTTGACTATACAATTTTCAAATGCGCTGCTTTTATGCAAGGTGTCATTAGTCAATTCGCTATACCTGTTTTAGATAGTCAAGCAGTCTGGATGAGCGGCACCCCAACTAAAATTGCTTATATGAATACCCAAGATATGGCTAAAATTATTGTTACTTCAATAAATAATCCTAAATCTTTCAAGCTTTCACTCCCTTTAGTTGGACCTAAGGCTTGGGATTCTGATGAAGTGATTTCTCTATGTGAAAGATATAGTAATAAGAAGGCAAAGATTTTTAGAGTCTCACCCTTTTTGATAAAAGCAACTCAGAGCATAGTTTCATTTTTTCAAGATGCATTAAATGTTTCTGAGAGGTTGGCCTTCGCCGAAGTAACTAGTAGTGGATTCGCATTAGATGCTGATATGAGTAATACTTATGAATTGTTAGAAGTTAAAAAAGAAGATACTACTTCCCTAGAGAATTATATTAAAGAATATTATCAGCAGATTTTAAAAAGACTTAGAGAAATGGAAGCTGATCTAAACATCGAAGAAAAAAAGAGACTTCCATTCTAAGGTTGCATTAACTAAATTTTATAGTATATTTGTACTATATGTGATTACGCTAATGTCGATTTCTAAATCTAAAAATCTTGAACGTAAGTTAAATAATATCGCTCAAGAGGCAACTAATGAATTAAACAATGTTTGTGGTTCATCTTTGTGGGAGAGTTTAGGATTTGTCTTTTTCGATCAACTAGAGGATCCTGAAAAAATTGCAAAGGCAAATTTTTATTATGGTCAGTTACAAATAATTAATGAAATTAAATTTTTTGTATAAATTAAAAATCTTTGCAATTAACTTTTTTCATTTGACGTAATTATGTTGAGGTAAATTTTGTTTATTCTTTTCTGATAATATAAATCTAGAAAATAAATTATTTAATGATCGAAACATCTGGTGTGATAGAAAAAGAACAAGGAAATGGTTTTTATTTGGTTACTTTAGAGCAACCTGAAGGTCACCAATGTTTATGCAGAGCAGCAGGTAAGTTAACTAAATTTAGAATTAAATTGTTAGCAGGAGATAAAGTACTGGTGGAAATAAGTCCTTATGATCTAACAAGAGGTAGGATCACCTATCGTGAAAGAAATGCTGGAGGAGGTGGCCCAAGAACTGGAAATTCTAAAAATAATACAAGAAGGAAATAAATAATCAATAATTTGCTTAGATGATATTTTGTATCGCTTCTTTGAATTCACTACGTTGTTTAACACCCTGCCACTGTTTTTTAAGTAATTTGTCTTTAAATAGTTGTATTGTTGGAGTTCCATTAATGCCTGCTTGTTTTGCGATTTCTTGATCCTTATCTATATCAATTTCTATACCTTGTACAGCTCCATCAAATTCTTTAATTACTCTTTTAAGTTGTGGTTTTAATACATGGCATGGTCCACAACTTGGTGAGCTAAAAATAACTAGTATTGGTTTATTACTCTCATGATAAAGCTTCCTCAGTGCGTAACTACCTTTTTGCCATTCGGAATTCAAATCGAAAGTATCTTCATTTGTCTCCTCTTCATTAAAACTTGATGAAGACAATGTTTTCTCTGGTTCACTTGTTTCTCTAACAATTATTTTTGATAAATTCTTCTCTGCTAACCATCTCTCAGCAGCTAATGCTGCCATACATCCTGTACCAGCAGCTGTAACCCCTTGCCTCCACTCAGAATCTACAACATCACCAGCCGCAAATATACCTTCTATTGAAGTTTCTGGTCTTCCTGAATTACAAGCAATATATCCTTTTTTATCTAATTCAATTTTATTATTTAAAAACTTTGTATTAGGTGTGTGCCCAATAGCATAAAAAAGTCCTTTAACTTTAATTTCGACGTTACCTTTTTGTGAATTGATGGTTTCAACGTTTTCAAGCCAATCAGTACCATTAGCTTTCGCTACTTTTGTGTTCCAGTGTATTTCAATCTTTGAATTAGCTTTTACTCTATCTATCATTGCTGCACTAGCTCTCAGTTTTTCGGATCTAACGATTAAATGCACCTTGCTACCATATTTTGTGAGATATGCAGCTTCTTCACATGCAGAATCTCCGCCTCCAATAACAGCTAATTCTTCATCTCTAAACTGTGGCGTAGCTCCATCACAAATTGCGCAAGCACTTATCCCTTTGCTCCAAAATTTATCTTCATTTATAACACCTAACCTATTAGCACTTGCGCCAGTTGCGATAATAATTGAATTGGATTTAATGCTTCCTTCTAAGGTTTTTAACTCAAAAGGACTTTTGCTGGTATCAATTGAAATAACATCGCTTTCATATAAATTTGTACCCCATCTTTCGGCTTGAGCTTTCATTAAATCCATTAATTCAGGACCTAATACTCCATCAGGGAAACCTGGATAGTTTTCAACGAAAGTAGTTGTCATTAATTGGCCCCCTGGAATTCCACCAGAATTAAATCCCGTTACTAAAAGAGGTTGAAGGTTTGCACGGGCTGCATATATAGCAGCTGTATAACCCGCTGGACCAGAACCTATTATCACTAAATTTTCAACATTACCTTTTTTTACTTCAGTTTCCATTTAAATATATATTTCTCTAATACTAATCAATTAGCCCGAATTATGAAGGTCGGATTTCACTCGATTAAGTTCTCATTTATCTTTTGATTTAATAATTCTTTTAATTCATTAGGGAAATTTAATACAGAACTTTTTAGGTTTTCATTCTCTTCACCAATATGCAATATCCATTCTCTGAACTCCTCTGCAATTGCATAACTATCCTCGTATTTTTCAAGAGTATCCATTACGGATATTCGGTTGGTTGCCCAACAGGTTGCTACATCAATTCTTTTTCTTATAAAATTAGACATTTCCTACTTTGGAATTGACTATAGATAAGCATATGGTTAGGTTAAATCATTGTCTAATAAGTTACAACTTTGTACTTTCAAACAATAATTTAATATTTAGTTAATATTTGAGACTATATTTGCTGTGAATATAAAAAAAATATAAAGAATTAGGTCTAAACTGCCTCTGTATGATTCACGAGTAACCTTTCAACTTCATCAAATCCTTCTTTCGCTGAATTTATTGCAAGCTCCTCGCTAACTTTTTCTTCAGAAACTAATTTTGATGATATTTTTCTTAAAAGAATTTCTTTTTTTTCTCTTAACGAAATAACTATTTCCTCTTCAATAATAGACTTTATAGCTTTAGAAATTATTTTTTTATCATTCGCTTCTTCAAACGTACCCTGTACGAGTTCTTGTATGAATAATCTATGTACCTCACTGCTTCTTAGAAAACTTTCAGTAGCATTTATGATCCCTTCAACAAGAGCTTCATCAGGTTCAGAGTCATTTTCGGCTAATTTAAATTCCCAATCTAGATGTCTTCTTTGCCATCCTGATGAATGAAGGCTAGGCATTACTGTTTGAGAATAGGTATCAACTGACATTTCATAAATTCTTTCAGCTAGTTTTTCACACCAGTCTTTTCCATGTTTCTCTAAGTTTCTCTGCATGGTTTGTCTTGGTACAGCATGGCCGCCATGATGACTATGACAAACTCCATCTGGGCATTCGATAGCTTTTATGCTCATTAGATTTTTAATACTTATATATTTTTAATAGCCATGATTTAAAGAAAAGAAAATATATTTTTAACAAAACTCAAACTCCAAGACTTTTGACTTTATTCAAATTATCTTTAGTATGTTTAAAACTACCATAAATTGACAAAGATACTCATTCCTATTGAAACAGCCTCTGGAGAGAGAAGAGTTTCAGCTACTCCATCAGCTGTAAAAAAATTAAAGGGTCTTGGATGCGAAGTTTTTGTAGAAAGTTCAGCTGGAGAACTATCAGGGTTTAACGACACTTTATACAAAGAATCTGGAGGTGAAATTGTTAGTAAATCTAATATAAATATTTGGGAAAATGCCGATGTTGTTTTTTGTGTCCAACCTCCTTCTGAATCTAATTTAAGCAAGTTAAAAAAAGGTACTATTCTTCTAGGCCTTTTAAATCCATATGCTAACGAAAAACTTCAAAAAACTATAACTAGTAAAAAGATCTCAGCTTTATCAATGGAATTACTTCCAAGGATTAGTAGAGCTCAATCATCGGATGTACTTTCTTCTCAAGCCAATATCGCAGGTTATAAAGCAGTTCTTTTAGCAGCAAGTGAACTTGATAGATATTTTCCGATGCTTATGACTGCAGCAGGAACTGTACAGCCTGCGAAAGTTGTTGTTCTTGGTGGAGGGGTTGCAGGATTGCAGGCAGTTGCAACTGCAAAAAGACTTGGAGCTATTGTTTTCGTGTCAGATATAAGGCCAGCTGTAAAAGAGCAAGTTGAATCTCTTGGAGCAAGATTTATAGAACTTCCTGAAATTGACGAAAAACCAGGAGAATCAGGTGGTTATGCAAAAGCAGTTACGCCTGAATTCCTTTCTAAACAAAAGGCTACGTTAACTAAATATTTATCCGAAGCTGATGTTGCTGTTTGTACTGCACAAGTCTTAGGTAAAAAAGCTCCTGTTTTAATCGATTCTCATATGATTGAAAAGATGCGACCTGGAGCAGTAGTTATTGATTTGGCCGTATCTCAAGGAGGTAATTGCGAAGGAACAAAATCTAATGAAACTATTATTAGAAATGGCGTAAAGCTAATAGGAGCTGGCGAGTTACCATCATCTGTTCCTTATGATGCAAGTACACTTTATGCTAAGAACCTCACATCTTTGATTACACCTTTCATAAAAGATGGTGTAATTAATCTAGATAAAGAGGATGAATTAATCTCTGGCTGTTTATTAAGTAATGAAGGAGTTATCCTTCAAAATAATGTTTTTAACAATTGAGGTCTTAATTAAAAAATGAATTTTGATAGCTTGCTCTGGGTTTTGTTGCTTGGAAGTTTATTAGGTCTGGAGTTAATAGGAAAAGTACCTCCAACACTTCATACACCTTTAATGAGTGGAGCAAATGCCATCTCAGGTATAACAATGTTGGCAGCATTAACTGCAATTATAAAAGCAGAGCCAAATAGTCCATTATTAATAATCGGATCAATATCTCTTGGATTTGCTCTTTTTAACGTTGTAGGTGGTTTTTTTGTAACGGACAGAATGCTTGCCATGTTTAGTCGTAAACCTACAAAAAAAATAAATAATTAATTACATAAAATGAATCTTCCTGATATTATCAAATTCGTTATCGATCTTCTAGCAGTTCTTTTATTAGCACTTGGTATAAAAGGGTTATCAAAAGTTAGGTCTGCTAGAGAAGCAAACATATTAGCAGCATTTGCTATGTTGCTTTCTGTTGTAGGTTTACTCTCCTACTATCTAGGTACTTCTGGAATCCCAGCTCAATCATGGGCATGGATCATTGTTGGATCCTTAGTGGGAAGTTTGTTAGGAACTTTACTTGCTAAGAAGGTTCCCATGACATCAATGCCAGAGACAGTAGCTTTGTTCAATGGTTTTGGCGGAATGTCTTCTCTATTGGTAGCTATTGGTGCATTTTTATTCCCTTTTAATGAAGTAGCAAAAGCAGGATCTTTAGAACCTTTTATTAATGATTCTTCAATTTCAGTTTCAATATTTGTTGGTGCGATTACTTTTTCAGGCTCAATCGTGGCAATGGCTAAATTACAAGGTTGGCTGTCCACCCCTGGATGGACTCAGGTTAAAGCTAGACATTTTGTAAACATTGTTTTTGGAGTAACTTCATTGATATCTTTCATATACCTAATAAGCGGAAATGTTAGTTCGATTTGGCTTTTAGTTATAGCCTCTACTCTTTTAGGGATTGGGGTAACTTTGCCAATTGGTGGTGCAGATATGCCAGTTGTTATATCTCTTTTAAATAGCTATTCAGGTATCGCAGCTGCAGCCGCAGGTTTTGTAGTGGACAGTCAGCTTTTAATTGTGGCTGGAGCAATGGTGGGAGCAGCAGGCTTGATATTAACTCAGGTAATGTGCAAAGGAATGAACAGATCTCTGATTTCTGTCCTTTTTGGAGGCTCTTTATCTGCACAAACTACTACATCTTCTGGATCAGGGGAATATACAAATATAACTTCCTGTAGTGTTGAAGAATGTGCACTAACATTAGAGGCAGCAAATAGGGTAATCGTCGTTCCAGGATATGGTCTTGCTGTGGCTCAAGCACAACATACTTTGAGAGAAGTAACAAAAAAACTAGAACTAAATGGTATTGAAGTTGTATATGCGATTCATCCTGTAGCAGGCAGAATGCCGGGACATATGAATGTTCTTTTGGCAGAAGCAGATGTTCCTTATGAACAACTCAAAGAAATGGATGTTGTTAATCCTGAATTCCCAGCAACAGATGTTGTTTTGGTCTTAGGGGCAAATGATGTTGTTAATCCTCAAGCAAAAAATGACAAGAGTTCTCCTTTATACGGAATGCCTGTTCTTGATGTCCAAGAAGCAAGAACAGTCTTTGTAATAAAAAGAGGGATGAGCGCTGGTTATTCGGGTATAAAAAATGATTTGTTTGACTTGCCAAATACCTCTATGGTTTTTGGTGATGCCAAGAAAGTTTTAAGTGAGTTAATTGGAGAATTAAAGGATCTAGGAGTTGGCGATAAATAATCTCTCATTTAATTTCTCAGATTACATAAATAAAAGACCTTTTAGACAGGCTTTTCCTTGGATTGGAGGAGACCTTCAAACTTTAAGAGATACATTTATTTTTGATCTTCTCCAAGCTAAAACAAATAAAAAAATACTTTTACCAATAAATAATATTCTCTCAGAAAAATTTGAGGGTGATTATCTTTTAGGGTTCTTAGAGTTGCCAGAAAACTTAGATTGTTTAAAAGGAATTGTTCTTATTACTCATGGATTAGGAGGATCTACTAGGCGTTTTGGTTTAAAACGAATTGCTAGAAAGTTAGTTAATAATGGATTTGGAGTTCTTAAATTAAATCTTAGAGGAGCTGGCTCAGCTAGATATTTGGCGAAAGGGAATTATTCCGCAAGATGTTCGAATGATATTATTTTGGGTCTTAAAAATTTTAGACAACTTCTTAATTCTGAATTTAAATATTCTTTAAAAAATAAAGAAGATTTACCTATATTTGGAGTTGGATTATCTTTAGGAGGAACTATTCTTCTTAATGCCCTCTTAGACTACAGCTCAAGAAATAGAAGAAAATTATTAGATGGATTGGCTTGTGTTAGTAGCCCTTTAGATTTATTATCTTGCAGCAATTGTATAGAAAGACCTCGAAATTTTTTATATCAAAAATGGTTAATGCAACGTTTGAAAAGGCAATTATGGGATGGATGTAAAAACGAAGGGATTTTATTTCCTAAAAGTAGCTTGAGTAAAAAAATTAAAAATTTAAAAACGATAGGAGAATTTGATGCAAATTTCACTGCACCTAGTTGGGGGTTCAAATCTTTAGAGGATTATTATTATCAATCTTCACCTATATTTAGGATTCAAAATTTAATTAAGAATCTTCCCCCTCTTCTTTTAATCCACGCTAAGGACGATCCTTGGGTTCCATATCAATCTACTTTAAATTTGAAAAATTCTTTGAATGAATCATTTGATAAATTAACTATTCTAATAACTAATAAGGGGGGGCATAATGGTTTTCATTCAAATAATGGTTGTTGGTCTGATGAAGCAGTAAAGAATTGGCTTTTAAGTCTTTAAATAATATATATTTTTAAAATTATTTTTCAAAAGGAGTTTTTTTGAAAATCCACTTTTCGATTGGATTACCATTAATTACATGAGAGGTGAAAATTTCTGATACTTTTTCTGGAGAAACTTTTTCATACCAAATGCCATCAGGCCAAATAAGAAGAATTGGTCCGTTTTTACATATTCTTAAACAATCAACTTTAGATCTCAATATTTGAACATTTCTTGAAGAAGGATCCTTCTCATAATTTTTTAAAGTTTTCTTAAGACATTCCCAAGTCTTATTACCTTCATCTCCTATAAAACATTTTTGTTTTGTAGGAGTTGCACAAAGTAATAAGTGCTTGTTAACATTCACTTGTTTAACCTACGTTGATAAATTTTTTGTCTTTTTTTATCTCTTCTTGAACAAAAATTCTGGCCCAATTATCGACATCTAGAATATCTTCTAACTTTGGATCTAAGTTAAGTTTATTCAAATGTGATTCACAAGTTTTATTAATAAAGATAGGAATTTCTTGAAAAGAAATATTTTCTTTTAGGAATTGATCTACCGCCATTTCATTTGCAGCATTTAGTACTGCAGGCATTGTTCCTGAACATTTTCCTGCTGAATATGCAAGTCCCATGCATGGATATTTTACTTCGTCCGGTTTTTTAAATGTAAGTTGACTAATCTCAGTTAAATTAAATCTTTTCCAATTAGTTTTGAATCTTTTTGGCCAACTCATTGCATATAAAATTGGGAGCTTCATATCAGGCCACCCTAATTGAGCTAAGACAGAAGAATCTTCCATCTCAATCATCGAATGAATAATACTTTGAGGATGAATAACAATTTCAATATTTTCGTAAGATGTCCCAAATAGATAATGTGCTTCAATAACCTCTAATCCTTTGTTCATAAGAGTGGCAGAATCAACAGTTATTTTTTTCCCCATACTCCAATTCGGATGTGAAGTCGCATCTTCTACTGTGACATTTTTTAAATCCTCTACGGCCCAGTCTCTAAAAGCACCTCCTGATGCTGTTAAATGAATACCTTTTAAACCATTTGGGATTTGACCTGTTGAAAAATCAGCATTTTTATAATTAGGTAACCCTTGTATGCATTGAAAGATAGCTGAATGCTCAGAGTCTGCAGGTAAAAGTCTACTTTTGTTTTCTTTTAAAGCAGGTATAATAACCGAACCTGCGGCAATTAATGTTTCTTTATTCGCAAGTGCAATATTTTTACCAGCCTTAATTGCTGACATCGTAGGAATAAGTCCAGCACATCCTACTATTCCAGTAATTACAGTATCGGCAGAATCCCAAGCCGCTACTGTATTAATTGCTTCTCGACCAGCTAAAACTATTGGAGGATTATTTATTCCTAAATTGTTAATATTATTTTTTAAATCTGTTAGAAGATTTTCATCCTCGATAGCAATAACTTCTGGTTTATGTTGGCTAACTTGCTCCGTCAATAAATCTATATTTCTACCTGCTGAAAGAGCCACTATTTTGAATTTATCTGGAAGTTCGCTTACTATTTCGAGAGTTTGAGTTCCAATTGAACCTGTTGAACCCAGTACAGTGATGAATTTCAATTTTCTCTAATATTTATAATATTTTCCCACTTAAAGGTGTATTTAAAAAATAAAAATTTTAAATTGGGTTTTTTCTTAAAATTTAAATCCTTACCCATGTTGTTAGCTCAGGGGATTGATCTATTAGTTCTACTCCTTTTTCCTTTAATGAATTTCTTATTTTATCGGCTTCTGCATAATCTCTTTCCTTTTTTGCCATCAATCTTTTATTAATAAGGGATAGTATTTGATCGTCGTTGATTTTGTTTTCGATTATTATACGTTCTTTTTTTAATCCAAGTACTTGGGTCAGTTCTTCTAATGTTTTTAAAGTTTCTCTAAGATGAAATTTTTCATTAGTATTTATTTCAAGGTTTTTTATTCTTTGGAATTGATTTATAAAGTTTTTTAAAGGTTTAGCTAATTCATAAATAATTGCAATTGCTCCTGCTGTATTTAGGTCGTTATTTAAAGCTTTTGTAAACTTTATCTTTTTTTGAGATATTTCATAATTGATTATTTCTTTATATTTTTCTTCAACAAATTCATTTGTTTCATTTACCTCAATCGATAGATTTTCTTTTTTAGTAATATCAAATAGAGAAAGTGCAACATTAATATTTTTCCATGCTTCGGAGGCAGTTCTCAAAGCCTCATCGGTGAAATCGAGTGGCTTTCTATAATTAACGGTTAAAACAAAATATCTTAGGGTCATCGGACTTGTCCCTGAATCTAATAAATCTCTTATGGTAGTAAAGTTTTTCAAAGATTTACTCATCTTTTGTCCGTTTACATTGACCATTCCGTTATGAAGCCAATAGTTTGCAAGCTTTTTATTATTAGCTGATTCAGATTGTGCAATCTCATTTTCATGGTGAGGAAAAATAAGATCAGAACCTCCTAAATGGATATCAATTGTTTCTCCTAATTCATCTTTTACCATCGCAGAACATTCAATATGCCATCCTGGTCTGCCTTTCCCCCAGGGCGAATCAAAAAATGGTTCATTCTCTTTTGCTTTTTTCCATAGAGCAAAATCTTGGGGATTATCTTTTTTATTTCTTTCATCTGTAGTCATCCGGCCTTGTTGATTTATATTTTGCTCTAGGATATTTTGATTACTTAGTTTCCCATAATTTTTATTTTTAAAAACAGAATAATAAACGTCTCCACCTCTGGCATATGCAAAACCTTTATCCTCAAGAACTTTTATAAATGAGCAAATATTACAAATATGATTTGTAGCTTTTGGCATGCTATCCGGCCTCATAATTCCTAGAGCATCCATGTCCTTATGAAATTCAGTGATATTTTTTTCTGACACCTCTCTCATAGAGCTATTTTCTTCTTTTGCTCTTTTTAAAATTTTGTCGTCGATATCAGTAAAATTCTGCACATACTTAACTTTGTAATCACTATAAATTAAGAATCTTCTCAGGATATCCCAAGCTATGTAGCTTCTTGCATGCCCAAGATGACATAAATCATAAACAGTTACACCACAACAGTATATCTTTACTACTTCATCTATTGGTTTAAAAACTTCAATGTTTTTGCTTAAAGTATTAAATAATTTGATCATATTAAAAAAGTATTTATTTGAAGATTATTTGGTCTCCATCCAGTTATTTCCAACTCCGATATCGACTAGAAGTGGTACGTTTAATTTCACACAATCTTCCATAGTTTCCTTTACTAAATGCTTTGTGATTTCTAAGTAATCTGGTTGGACCTCGAACAATAATTCATCATGAACTTGTAAAAGCATTTTAACTGGAATATTCATCTCTAATAATTTTTTGTTTAATTGAACCATAGCTATTTTAATAATGTCAGCACTAGAACCCTGAATAGGAGCATTTGCGGCGGCTCTTAAAGATTGAGCCTCCATTCCCGCTTTCCTAGCAGTTTGCAAATCTATTTCATATGGATCTTTTCCTATTAATCTACCAAGTCCATTTTTATCAAATTTAAATTCTCTCTTCCTTCCAAAAATTGTCTCTACATAACCTTTTGATAGAGCAAGCCTTTCTTGAAGTTCTAGAAATTTAAAAATCTTGGCATACCTTTCTTTATATTTAATCAAAAA
This sequence comes from Prochlorococcus sp. AG-335-A05, assembly GCA_003282425.1. Classification (GTDB taxonomy): domain Bacteria; phylum Cyanobacteriota; class Cyanobacteriia; order PCC-6307; family Cyanobiaceae; genus Prochlorococcus_A. The sequence goes on from QBZF01000015.1 coordinate 19,475, forward strand.
TTCTTTTGCTTCATTCGTACTTACTCCTGTAGATCGTGCGAATTTTTTTATTCCCATTCCATAAATAACTCCAAAATTAATGGTTTTACCAACTCTTCTTTCGTCAGAATTTATGTCTTCCTTTTCAAAAATCAATCGTGCTGTCAAAGAGTGAATATCATCATTTTTGTGGAATGCATTTATAAGAATTTCTTCGTTAGCTAAGTGAGCAAGTATTCTTAATTCAATTTGAGAATAATCTGCCGATAGTAATTTCCAACCTTTTTCGGGCAAGAAGGCTTTTCTTATTCTTCTACTGAATTCTGTTCTGACAGGGATATTCTGAAGATTAGGATTACTACTGCTTAATCTCCCAGTGGCGGTAGCTGCTTGATTAAAGTTAGTATGAACTCTTCCAGTTTTTTTACTAATAAGGTTGGGAAGAGCATCAATATATGTACTTAGAAGTTTACTAAGAGTTCTATGTTTTATTAGAAAGGGAATTATCTCATGTTCTTCTACTAATCTTTCAAGAACAACTGCATCAGTACTCCAACCTGTTTTTGTTTTCCTTGATTTTTTTTTATCAAGATT
>QBZF01000016.1 GCA_003282425.1 Prochlorococcus sp. AG-335-A05
AAGTACTTTATCCACATCTTTTGCTTGATATCCACTGCCTTGAGCAATTCTTTGTCTTCTAGATGGTTGAGCCGCGAGGACCTCTGGCTTTTGTTTCTCTTCTAAAGTCATGGAAGAGATCATTGATTCAATTTTTTTTAATTGTTCTTCCCCATTTTTTATCATTCCATCATCAATTTTATTCATCCCCGGTATTAATTTAATTAATCCTCCAAGAGATCCCATTCTTTTCATTAATCTCATTTGCTTAACAAAATCATTAAAATCGAAAGTTGCCTCTTGAAGTTTCTTTTGCATTACTTCTGCATCTGCTAACTCAACTTCTTTTTGTGCCTTTTCAACAAGTGTTAAGACGTCTCCCATACCCAGAATTCTGCTTGCCATTCTCTCTGGATGGAATGGCTGTAATGCTTCTATCTTTTCACCAGTACCTATAAATTTTATTGGTTTTCCACTTATTTTTCTTATTGAAAGAGCAGCTCCACCTCTTGAATCGCCATCCAACTTTGTTAATATTGCTCCCGTTATACCAACTTTTTCATGAAATGACTTCGTCAAATCAGCTGCTTCTTGACCAATCATAGAGTCTACAACCAGTAAAACTTCATCAGGATTTGTAACCTCTTTTATTCGAACCATTTCGCCCATCATTGATTCATCTATTTGCAATCTTCCAGCAGTATCAACAATTAAGATATCTACATTATTTTTATTGGCATAGCTCAAAGCATCCTTTGCTATTTCTTCCGGCTTATTATTTTTTTCTTTCGCTGAGAAAACTTCTAGATCATATTGATTACCAATTGTCTTAAGTTGTTCAACAGCTGCAGGTCTATAAATATCAGCTGCAACTAATAAAACCTTTTTTTCTTTCTCTTTCAAATAAAGACCTAACTTACCTGTTGCTGTTGTTTTCCCAGCACCTTGTAAACCTGCCATCAAAATAACAGTTGTTGTTTCTTTTTCGTTTAATGGGGAATTTTCATTTCCCATAATATTTATTAATTCTTTGTTAACTACTTCTATAAATTTCTGTCCTGGATTAACACCTCTTACGACTTCTTCTCCAATAGCTTTATCTTTTACATCTGAAACAAATTCTTTAACCACCGATAAACTAACATCAGCATCTAATAATGCTTTTTTAACTTGTTTTAAAGCATCATCAATATTATTTTCGCTAATTTTGGCTTCACCTCTTAAACCTTTAACGGCGTCTTCAAAGCGTGAAGAAAGTTCATCAAACATTATTTATTATTATTTCTTTAAGTATTATAAATGATACTAAAACTCAATCCTAAACACCACTAATGTAGTCAACTAATTTCCAGGAGTTATTTGAGAAACCTAAAATATATTTAACTTTTAAAAAGGGAGTAAAAGTTGTTTCATTTATCAATTCTCCATCTGTTTTTAATATTTTTTCTGAATACTTTAAGTCAACTGATACTGATATTCTTGATGCCGTTTGAGTTAAAAGTACAATGTTTTCAATACTAGTATTGATATTTTTGTAGATACCTTTTTGAACATCAAGTTCTCTTTCCTTCTTTAATCTATCAATCAAATCATCTTGAACTATCTTTGATAAATTAATTTCACTTTTTCCTGCTAGAAATTTACTTTTGTTAACAAGCCATGTATTAATTAAATTTTCTATTTTTTCTATGGAGGGAGAAGCAGTTTTTATTTCTTCACCTGAAAAAGAAACTTTTTCTGTAGTATCTGAGAGAATAATTTTTGAGTTATCGAGAACTTTTTTTTTATCATCTTGATTTAAACCTTCATTAAAGACATTCTTATTTTCATTTATCGATAACGAGTTATCAATTATTTCTTTTTCCTGCACGGGTTTTTTAAGATTATTTCTTACAAATCCAACACCTAGGCCAAAAGCAAATAAAATCAAAAAAGCATATAGATATGTTAGGGAGGAAGATTTATTAAATATTTTGTAGTTCTCTAAGGCTTCTCCAAATACAAATTTTAATTCAGCAATTTTTTCTATTGCGTACTTATAAAATTCTATCGATTTGTTTTTAATAATCTCATCTGTATAAATATTTTCTTCAATAACTTCTTGACCATCTTCTCTTACTCCTCCAGGCAAAGGTAATCGGCCTTCTTCAAAATTATCCGAATTGAAATCAGAAACCGTACTTGAATCTTTTAAAGATTCTTGGGGTTGAAAAATAGATTTATTTTGAGGTCCAGACTTAAACACAGTTCTATTTGACTTCTTTTCTATTTGCTCAATAAATTCTTGGATTTCTCTATCTTCAAACCAAGAGTCTAAATCGATTTCTTTTAAATCAATATCCCTATAACCAACCAAAACATCATTTTCTAACCAATTTTTACAAAAAATACATATTGCTTCTAATTTTTCTCCAGGATAATTATTCAACCAATCTCTTAACTTTTCATCGGAACTACTTAAAAACCTTGCTGAGGATTGCTCAACATCTGCTAAAAGCAAATCAAGGCAACCTATTAATGGCATTGAGTCAAGTCCTGATAAATTTAGTTTTTTTAATATTTTTCGAGCTTCGAATAATTTTGCAGGTTTTCTTCTTGCAAAACCAATTGCTGTTAAAGATAAAAAAGCTAAAAATCCCGCTTCACTTGAACCCCTTTTTTGTAATTCTAAAAATAAATCTATCTGATCCTGAACAGTCAAGAATGGCTTTATTTGTTGAAAGAAAGATTCAAATTCTTGTTGATTTAGAAAATCATTATATTCAGATTTATTTTTTCCTTCTAATCCACCTCTTTTGATTATTAAATTTTCCAGCATACTTAAACCTTTTTTATGCGACTCATAATCATTTAGATCTCTACTTAACAAATCAAGAATTCGATACGGAAGAAGCGACACTAAGTCCTCCTCCAGAGTTTTCCGTAATTCCCCTAGTTTGCCCATTCTTTGAAGAAGCTGTATACCTTCTTGTAAAAAATCTGCAGCATTTGAGTAAGATCTTTGATCTTGCTCTTGTATTGCAGCATCTCTAGATGTCAAAGCCGCTAACAAGGTAAGATCAGCTTCTCTACTGCTACCCAATGCTGGAGTTTGGGGGGGTTGCAATGCTTTTCTTGTTATTTTAAAGGCTTCTTTAGACGAGCCCGATTCCCAAAGAAGAATTAATCCTGCAACCTCTCTATTGGAAGATAAATCTAAACCTGATGCTCCATTTAGTAATAAATTTTCGTAATCTCTTCTACTATCTGGATCTGTAAGCAAATCTGCAGTGAGGCGAAGCAATTCCGACCTTTGAGTTAAAACCTCGTACGTGAATCCTTCATCAGGAGTTTTATCCAAGCGTAATTGGAAAGCCCTTAATATTTCCTCAGATGTTGCTGAGGGGCTTACGCCTATTAAACGAAAGTGATCTAATGGAAGTTCCAAACAAATATCCTATTGAAAATCCTTTAGATGAATTTTATCAATTTATATTTTTTTTTCATAATGTCTTGGAGAGTTATTAAAAAAAAACATGAAAATCGTCCATTGAGGCTTAGAATGTTAACAAACCAAAACTTCATTAAGGTATTTTCTTGGAAACACACGTAGAGAGAATTTCAAATCTTCAAGACTTTAAAAAAGCGACGTTAGATCGCGAAACCGGATTATTCCTCTATGAAGACATGACGCTTGGTAGAAGATTTGAAGATAAATGTGCTGAGATGTACTACAGAGGTAAGATGTTTGGTTTTGTACACCTTTATAACGGCCAAGAAGCTATCAGTACTGGAGTGATAGGTGCAATGAAAAAGAAGCATGACTGGTTTTGTAGTACCTATCGCGATCATGTTCATGCGCTTAGTGCAGGTGTTCCATCTTTTGAAGTGATGAGTGAATTATTCGGTAAAGCAACAGGATGCAGTAAAGGCAGAGGTGGTTCTATGCATTTGTTCTCAAAGGAACATCATTTATTAGGAGGATATGCTTTTATTGGAGAAGGTATTCCAGTTGCTTTGGGATCAGCTTTTTCGAGTAAATATAAAAAAGAAGTTGTAGGTGACAATCAAAGTGACTCTGTAACAGCTGCTTTCTTTGGAGATGGTACTTGTAATAATGGACAATTCTTTGAATGTTTGAATATGGCTCAATTATGGAAATTACCAATAATTTTTGTAGTTGAAAATAATAAATGGGCTATTGGCATGGCTCATGATAGAGCCACAAGCAACCCAGAAATATGGAGAAAAGCATCGGCTTTCGGTATGCATGGTGAAGAAGTTGATGGGATGGATGTATTAGCTGTGAGGGGAGCTGCTCAAAGAGCTGTTGAGAGAGCAAGAGCTGGAGAGGGTCCCACTTTGCTAGAATGTTTAACTTACAGATTTAGAGGTCATTCTTTAGCTGATCCTGATGAATTAAGAGCTGAAGAAGAAAAAGAATTCTGGGCCAAAAGAGATCCCATTAAGAAATTAGCTAATCAGATAATAAAAGGGAATTTCGCTAATGAAGAGGAGTTAAGAACTATAGAGAAGAAAATAGATTTAGAAATCTCTGAATCTGTTAAAAATGCTCTAGATGCTCCAGAACCCCCTTCTAATGAATTAACAAAATATATTTGGGCCGAAGATTAAATCAAATCCCACTGGGTAATTTTCTGGTTAAATTTCTTAGTTTTCTAAGTGCCTTTAGTTCCACCTGTCTTACTCTTTCTCTCGAGACTTCTAATAACCTGCCTATTTCAGCTAAGGTATGTCTCTCATTTCCATCTAACCCGAATCTTAATTTCAGAACATGTTGTTCCTGTTCGCTTAAGTGACTTAACCACTTTCCTAGCTGCTCTTGATGCATCTTTTGCTCAACTTGGTCTAGGGGCTCTTCATTATTACTGTCTGCAATAAGATCCCCCAAGAAACTCCTGCCATCATCTCCATTTACAGGAGCGTCCAAACTACTTGTTGATAGAGCTTGCCTCAATACAGAATCAAGTTCATCTACATCTATTTCCATTGCTTCCGCAATTTCAATTCTACTTGGCATAGCACCAAGTTTATGTGCTAATTCCCTACTTATTTTTCTTATCGTAGCAAGTCTCTCGCTTAAATGAACTGGTAGACGAATAGTTCTTGATTGGCAGGCAATAGCTCTTGTCATACTTTGACGAATCCACCAAAAGGCATAAGTAGAAAACTTATATCCTCTTGTAGGATCAAACTTTTCAACTGCTCTTTCTAAACCTAAAGAACCCTCTTGAACAAGATCTAAAAGTTCTAAACCTTTACCTTGATATTTTTTTGCAACGCTTACTACTAACCTTAAATTAGCTTTCATCATTCTCTCTTTTGCTCTTCTTCCAATCTTTATAGTTCTTTTTTCTTGAGGAGTAAATTCTTTTATTTTTTCGTTTAATTGACCATCCTCAGTTAGAACCATCATTTTTTGAACTTGATTACCCAATTCAATTTCTTCAGCAGGAGTTAATAAAGGGACACGACCTATATTTGAAAGATACCAGCTTATAGGGTCGTTACCTCTTCTTTTTTGCGGTTCAGTCGATGTTGATACTGATGATGCCATTTTTGACCTAATATGAGGTACTAAAACTTTCCTATACTTTTTAGCAAATACACGATTACTTAATACCTGCTTCAGATTTCAGGTATAAATTGTATAGTTATGTGTTTAAAACTATAAAAAACTCCTTATAATTGTTTCTTTCATGACATTAGTCTCGTTTTTGTTTTTCTCATTAACTTTGATAACCGGTCCCCTATTAAAGAAGCATTCGATCCTTTTTTACATTTTGATGCAGCAAGGGAGTGTAAAAAAACGTATTTTGCTAAAGATTCAGTCCTAATGTCTTGTCTAAAAGAAGACAACTCTATTGCTGAAGATCCACCAATAAATCCAGATAAAAGATCTCCTAGACCCGCTCTAGCAGTCTCAGCATCAGTTCCAAAAAGTTGCCATGCATTTTCATTATTGGCAATAATACTATTTGCTCCTTTTAATAAAATACTTATATCAAATTCTTTTGCAGCTTTTTTAGCCAGTTCAACTTTGTTAATGCAGTCAAGATCAGGGAATAACCTCGCAAATTCTTTATTATGCGGAGTAATCCAAGTCTCAAAATTTCTTTCTAAGAAAAATTTAGATCCTAAATTTGATTTAGAAATTCTATTAAGTGCATCCGCATCAAGAATCAATAAACCTTTAAAATCTAATAAATACTGTGTTGATTTTTCCCAATCGTCCACATTCAATCCAATTCCTGGTCCAATAACTATTGAATCATAAGCAGAAAAATCAACTTTCTTTAAGGCATCAAATAAAATTGAATTTCCATTTGGGTCGCTACTAAGTTTTCCTATAACTACTGCTTCTGGTTCAACTTGCCAAATAGATTTTGAAACTAACTCAGGGATAATTGCTGATACGAATCCTGCCCCACTTGAAATAGCACCTTTTATTGCTAGATGTGCTGCCCCAGGATATTTTTCACTTCCCGCAATTAGTAATGTTCTGCCTCGTTTATATTTACTTGAATTTTTTGGTAAAAAAGGAAGATTAATTGTTCTAAAATCTTGATAAGTAATTTTTAAAATCTTACTTTCTAATTTACATAATTGACTTTTAGATATGCCTATATCAACGTGATGTAATTCGCCAACATAAGGTAGTGCAGTATCTTGTAATAATCCAATCTTATTAAGTCCGATAACTAAATTATAATTCGCTTTTACAGCATTTTTCGAGAAGGGTTTTCCAGAATTAGGACATAAACCCGTTGGGACATCTAGGCTTACAACCTTACCAGACTTTTTTTCAAATTTTTTATTAAATAATTTAATTAAGTTCTCATCAACTTTTCTTTTTTGATTATTCCCGAAAATAGCATCGATCCATAAATCTTTCCCTTCAGGATTAGGAGGTTCTCCTAATTTTTCCACTCCAAGAGATGTAAGATATTTTACATAATTAATTGTTAATGTTTTTTTTAAGGGAAATGGGCACCATAATTTAACTAGATATCCCTTTAAAAAAAGCTCTTTAGCAATTACTGCCCCATCCCCACCATTATGGCCAGGACCCAACAAAACTATTATTCCCTCCTTTAAAAGAGATTTTCTTTTCAAAAGCCATTTAGATAGCTGAATTCCAACCTTTTCCATCAAGGCCTCTTGGGGCATTCCTTGAGAAAAGATTTCATTCTCTAAATCCAGCATTTGCTTTGAATAAATAACTAGATGTTTAGAGTCAATTGTTGGCCATCCCATTTCTTTCATAATTAATTCAAAGCAATTAAAAACTGTTCAAAATTTTAAAATTCCATGTTAAAGACTTTAAAGGATAAAAAATTAGAGAACTGTTCCTCTATCAATAATAAATCTAAAAAACAAAGAAAAATTATTGTGGGTCTTTCAGGTGGAGTAGATAGTTCTTTATCGGCAGCTCTTCTTATAGAAGATGGTTGGAATGTTGAAGGCCTAACTCTTTGGTTAATGAAAGGAGAAGGCTCTTGTTGTTCCGAAGGATTAGTTGACGCTGCAGGTCTATGTGAAGATTTAGGAATTATTCATAATATATTAGATTCAAGATTAATTTTTGAAAGGGAAGTAGTTAAAAAGACAACTGATGGATATGAATCAGGTTTCACTCCACTTCCCTGCTCAATGTGTAATAAAAATGTAAAATTCGAAGAAATGCTCAATTTTGTTATTAAACAAAAAGAGTTTACTTATATTGCTACTGGTCACTACGCAAGAGTTCAAAAAGTTTCTTCCGAGAACATCAAAAACTTTGAAAATTTCCAATTCAAGGATTTCTTACTCCTAAGGGGAGCTGATAAAAATAAAGATCAGAGTTATTTTCTTTACAGTCTTTCCCAAGAAGTACTAAGAAGATTAATACTTCCGCTCGGAAATCTTAAAAAAGAAGAGACAAGAAAAGAGGCTTTAAGATTAGGACTTAGAACAGCAAAAAAACCAGAAAGTCAAGATCTATGTTTAGTTGAACATTATGGATCTATGCAAAAATTTATTGATAATCATATTGAACCTAAAGAGGGGAAAATTATGCATATTAATGGAAAAATTCTTGGTACTCATAATGGTATACAACATTTCACAATTGGCCAAAGAAAAGGTTTGGGTATTGCGTGGCCAGAGCCTTTGTACGTGGAAAGTTTAGATAAACAAAAAAATATAGTTTATGTCGCAAATAAATATCAACTTTTTAAAAGAGAGGCCTTAATAAAAAACGTTAACTGGGTTTCAATTAAAGCACCTTTAAAAGAAATAGAAGTAGAAGCACAAATACGATATAGGAGTGAACCAGTTAAAGGAATTTTAATTCCCGTAAAAGATGAAAATAACATGACTAAAAAGTTTAAATTAATTTTCGAAGATAACCAAAGCTGTATCACTCCTGGCCAAGCAGCAGTTTTTTATAAAGATGACCTCTTATTAGGAGGCGGACTAATTTGTGAGTTTTCCAAATAAAGATTTAAACCTACTAAAAACAAAAATAATAGGATCAAAGGGCTTTCCCCATATATTGTGTAGAAAGTTTTTTCAGTAGAAAAATTAGGATTTACAACATCATTTTGCTCAGTATTAGGATCAAAGATTTTAATCAATCTTCCAACTTCACTAATTAATCCTGAAGGACCAGTATTTGAAACAATTATATTATCTTTTTTATTTTCTATACTTCTTATTCTAGCCAAAGATAGAAATTGATTATGAAGCTTCGTGGGATAAGGATCCAAGTTAGCTACTGAAATTATTAGTTCTGCCCCACTATTTATAGCATTTCTTATTTTAAATCCATCAGTAATTTCATAACAAATTGCTATTGCAAGTGGCTTAGTAAATTCCCATTTTAAAAACCTTGAATTTGATCCTGGCTGAATACCTCCTACTCCTGAAAGTCCTCTTGAAAAGATATTTAAGAATCCTGGAATTTTCTCCCCTAAGGGTACAAGTCTATGTTTATCAATAAAAGATGAATAAGTTTTATCCCCAATTTGATATCCAAGCAAAGAACTTCTTAGACCATTTTTAGAGTTTCTAAAACCTCCGGCCAACATCTTAATCTTACTTTTGAAATTTAAATTGAAATTATTAGTCAAAGTCCCTTCGGGTGTAATAAGGAGTTTTGCATTATTTGATAGGGCAATTTTCTGAGCAGAAATCAACTTATCATTTATAAATTGATTTTTAAATTTCGTTTTTTCTCTTGTGGGCATATTTGTTTGCCATATAGCGACTGGATAATCATTATTTCTACTAATTGGGTTTGTTAGACCTCCAAGGAAATGTAAAATAACGATAATTAAAAGTCCAAATAAGAAAGTTTTTTTTAAATGATATTTTCTTTTCCATTTCTCATAAATTAGATATATCCAAAAACCTATAATTAACTGCACAACACATAAACCACTAGCACCAATCCATCTTGCTAAACCCGCAAGATACAAATCTCCGGGAATTATTCCTTCGCCCAAACCTATCCAAAAAAGAGGAGTTTGAGAAAGAATGAATTCACCCAAACCCCAGGTAAAAGATAGCAATAAAACTTTTATAGTTAATCTTAAAGAGTTCATATTAGAAATATCTTTTTTTTGGAGAATTCTGTCACCTAAAAGACCCCATAAATAAACCAATATTCCTCCTAGTAAAGAGCAACCTAACAAGATTGAAAGGGAAATAATTAAACTTGATATCCATGAAAAACCCAACCAGGTCAGTGGGTGAAGTTCATAAAGCCAAGAATGACTTACCAAAATAAAGAAAAAACCCCAAAGAAAATTTGCTAACTTTTTATCGCTTCTACTCCATAGAATAAATAAGGATAATGGCATAAAAAGCAACCAAAAGTGCGTTGATGTAGCAATTCCACCAAAGATGCCTCCCAAGCATGGATAAAAATATTTATTAAACTTTTTATTTTGAGTGTTAATCAACAATATGAAATTTCTAAATTAGTTCTTTTAAAAAGTTATATTATTGTACCTTTTTCTGTAGAATTAAATATAGTGTCTTTTAAAATTTAAGTGAAAGAAATTTTAATTAGTTTTACAATCTTTGTATTTTGCATTTCATTAACTCTTTTTAGTCAATTTAACTCCCCTCAAGTTGTTAATGCCGCCGAATCAAAAACTGAATTCGTAAATAAAACATCTATTACAAAACCATCTAATGTCTCAAATACTAATATATTTGAACTAGATCCATCAGATCCAAATCCAATACTTTTCGCTATGGCAGATGAAACACAAGAGGAAAGCAACTCTAGAACTACAGAAAGTGGTTTAATTATCTTAGATATTGAAAAGGGTGAGGGAGATGAAGCAAACTCTGGACAAACAGTTTCTGTAAACTATACCGGAACATTGGAAGATGGGACCCAATTTGATACCAGTATTGGCAGGGGGCCATTTAGTTTCCCATTAGGTGCAGGGAGAGTAATTAAGGGTTGGGATGAAGGAGTAGCAGGAATGAAAGTTGGAGGGAAAAGAAAATTAACAATTCCTCCTGAGCTAGGATACGGATCAAGAGGAGCAGGAAATGTGATTCCTGCAAATGCAACTTTAATTTTTGAAGTTGAATTATTAAAAGTCAATTAAAGTAAGAAATAACATCTAAAACTTTTCAATTTTGTTAATCTATAAGTAAGATATACTCAAATATAAAAAAAACGAATGTTAATTAAATTAATCAATTCTCTTTTAAATAAAAGTTCCAAATTGGAAGTCCATGCACACTGTGACGGCCCATGTGGTGTTTACGACCCCGCTTCTACAAGAGTCGCTGCTGAAGCAGTATTAGCAATGACAAAGAAGCTAATTGCGCTTACTCCTCCTTCAAGTACAGACTCAGATGATTGGGCTGCTTACAGTAATACGTTTTCTAGATTTGTAGCAGTTAAAGAAGAACAGGCTAAAGAAACTAAGAAAGAAATTCTAATCTTATGGACAGATTACTTTAAACCCGTTCACTTAGAAACTTATCCAGATTTACATGAAACAATCTGGAAAGCAGCGAAATTATGTAGTGCTTGTAAAGTGAATATTGATCTTTCTCAAGCCGAAGAATTAATGAGTTATGTAGAAAAGATACATAACATCTTCTGGGAATCAAAAGGCAGAAGCGATGCTTTTGTAAAAGCTAGCTAGTACAATTATTTTTAAAAGTTTTTACGATTTAATTGCATTTTTTTTTGGACTAAGAAAAATAGCAACCGTTAAAGGTCAATCCATGTTGCCTACTTTAAAAGAAGGTGAAATGGTTTTTTTTAAAAAATATAAAAAAAACAAATCACTTTTGAAAGTTGGTCAAATAGTAATTATCTATCATCCTCTTAAAAATATTAGGTTAATTAAAAGAGTTAAAAATATCATTAAAAATAGTATCGAAGTTTTGGGGGATAATATTGAATACAGTGACGATAGCAATAAATTTGGATTGATTAATAATGAAAAAGTAATTGGAATAGTTACTTCAAAAATTAAAAAAATATTCTAGGTCAAAAATAGAGAGGTACTTTTTTGGACCCAAAACAAGCCCATAGAGAAAGATAATCCACCAGCAAAAGCTATTAATCTTCTAATAAATTTTTGACCTACATTTAAAGTTGTTACGGATATTAGGCAAGTAAACAAAAACATACTTGCTAAAGAACCAGTCAAATATGAAATTAAATAAACAAATGCATTAGTAAGAGGTAAAGCTAATGCTGGAAGAACTGCGAGAAAATGAGAGCCACCTGCTAAACCATGAAGTAATCCTAGTCCTGTCAATGCATGAGAATGCCTATTATGTTTTTTTTTGTCTTCGCCATGAAAATGCAAATGATGATGAGCTACACCATTATGTTGATGAGAGTGAGAGTGAAGGTTTAGATGTAAAGAATTTCTTATCGCAAAGAATCCAACAATAAGAAGAGAAATTCCAACTAAAAATTCAGCGAAGTTGGAAAATTTACTTAAAGGGGTAATATCTTTTATAAAAATTGCTAGAAAGGCTAAAAAGATTACTCCTGAAGAGTGCCCCAAGCCCCATGAGATACTATTTCTCGCCGCAATTTTTGGACTCGTAATCGATAATGGGGCCATTACAATAAGATGATCAGCACCACTTACCACATGAATAAATCCTGCAAGAATTCCAGTTAATATTACAACCTGCATTGATATATAAAATACAACTTAACAATACACAGTTTTATAGCATAAATATCCAGCTTTAATTAAATTGAGTTAAATAATTTCTTAAAAGAGTTTTCAATATCACTTTCCCTCATAAACCTTTCGCCAATTAAAACCCCCTTTATTCCAATTGAATTGAGAGTTTTTAAATCATCAGAGTTATTTATTCCAGATTCACTAATAGGAACAATATTATGTTTTGAAAATATATCCGAATATTTACTCATTATTCCTATTGATGTTTTTAAATCAGTTTTAAAAGTCTTCAAGTTTCTATTATTTATTCCTATTAAATTAAATGATTTCAAACTCAATATTCTTTCAAGTTCTTGACCATCATGCACTTCAACTAAAACACTCATCTTTAAATTATCTGCAATTTTCTTCAAATAAAATAAATCATCATCGCTTAAGATCGCAGCAATTAATAATATTGCATCAGCACCAGATACTCTTGCTTTATATATTTGATAAGCAGAAATAATAAAATCTTTGCAGAGCAAAGGCAGATTAGTTGCTCTTCTGACATCTTGAAGTATTTCATAACTTCCTTGAAAAAACCTTTTATCAGTCAATACCGAGATACATGAGGCACCAGACTTTTCATAACAAGAAGCAATTTCTTTTGGTTCAAAATCTTCTCTAATAACACCTTTACTAGGGCTCGCTTTTTTAATCTCAGCAATCACTCCCGGTTTAATTTTGGAATGTAAAATACTTTGAAAAAAATCTTTTGGTGGAGAAAGTTTATCAAGTTTTTTTATTAAATCTTCAAGGGAGACTATTTTCTTAAAATTTTTGATTTCAGTATCTTTGTGCCAAACAATTTCTTCAAGAATATTTTTTGCTTTTGCCTCTCTATGAGGAACAGCATATTCTAAATTTTCTACCCTGACTGTTGGATTTGGTGGCCTACGTCGTATTTCCATAAACAAATCAATTTATTTAACTTGAGAAGCTGCCTGTTTATAAGCAACCTCAACTACTTCACTAAGAGTAGGGTGAGTATGTACTTCAGTAGATAGTTGCAATACATTTTGGTTTCTAGAGATTGCATTTGCAATTTCTTGAATCAAATCAGCTGCATGCATCCCAAAAATATGGGCACCTAATACATTGCCACTGTCTTTATTGAAAAGTAACTTAAGAATTCCATCGCTTTCTAATTCTGCTAATGCCTTGGAATTAGCCTTAAAATAGCTCTTAACAACTCCTAAAGTAAAACCCTCTTTGGTAGCTATTTCTTTAGCATCAGTTTCAGATAAGCCTACTGAACTTATCTCAGGATGAGTGAATGTTGCAGCTGGAATACTCCTATAATTGATTTCGATATTCTCACCACATATATTTTCAACAGCAATTGTTCCTTGGGCTGCTGCTGTGTGGGCAAGCATAAGTTTGCCAGTAACATCACCAACGGCCCAAACATTAGGTATTATTTTTTCACCATTTAAAACTCTCATTTGATCATCAATAGGAATGTAACCTTTTATAGTTTCTATACCAACTGAAATAAGATTAAGATTTTTACTATTAGGACTCCTCCCAGTAGCAACAAGAACGCCATCAACTTCTAAATTTTCTACAATTTCTTTTGATTTTGCATCCGTTAGCTCTATCTTTACAGGACATCCAGGGGTGATCTTAGTCGCAAACACATTGGATTTTGTATCAATATCTCTTGATTGAATAAGATTTTTCTTGGCTATTTTTGTAATATCCGGATCAAAGGTGGGCATTATATTTTCCAAAGCCTCAATCATGGTCACTTCGCAACCTAGAGCGGTATATACATCAGCGAATTCTAAACCTATATATCCACTGCCAATAATGGCTATCCATCTCGGAAGCCACTCAAGTTTTACTGCTTCATCACTTGTGAAAACTGTTCTATTGTCTAAGGTTATTCCAGGAGGCACAAAGGGAGAAGAACCTGTCGCAAGAACTGTATTTTTACATGTAAAGATCCTATCAATTCCATTGTTGTCTCTTACTCCTACTTTCTGAAAACCTTCAAGTCTTCCAAATCCTAAAATAATTTCAACTCCACTTCTTTTGAGGGTTTTTGTTAAATTTTCTCTAACATTTGATACTAAATTATTGGCGTGATCAGCAATTTTTGATCTTTCGAATCTAACAGGGGAAGCATGAATACCAAACTTTGCTAAATGTTCGTAATTGGCTATTTCTCTAACTTTTCCACTTGCTGCCAAAAGAGCTTTTGAAGGTACGCATCCTTTATTTACGCAAGTACCTCCCATATCTCCAGACTCTATGATGGCAACTTTAAGACCTTTTTCTGCAGCATGTTTGGCGGCATCAAATCCTCCATATCCTGCACCAATTACTATCAAATCAAAGTCAAAATTTGTATCAGTCACTTTTGTATTCTTGAAGTAGAAGTATATGTGACTCTTTTTCGTTCAAGTAATAATGGAACTGCAACACAAGCCACATTCAATGATTCTACAAGCTCACTATGCGGAATAGTAATTGTTTCATTAAAAGCTTCTTGAATTCTTTTATTAATACCATTACCTTCATTACCCAATATAAGTGCTGTTGGTTTAGACCAATCAATTTCCCAATATGGTTTTTGAGGTTTATTAAGATTTTTATTATGGCTACTTGTAGAAATTATTTGAAACCCGTTCTTTGAAAATTGATCTAATGATGACAATAAAGAATTAATTATTTCTTCTTCACCTCCATCAAATCTTTTAAATGGGAGATGAAAAATAGATCCACTAGATGCTCGTAATACCTTTTGACCTAAGGGGTGCGCTCCCCCTGCTAATAATATCTTGTTAACACCAGCAGCTAAAGCTGTTCTAAAAAGGTTCCCTATATTCCCAGGGTCTTGAATCCTATCAAGGACAAGAATAAAGTCATCTTCAATATTATTAAAGTCAAAATTAGGTATTGATGAAATCTCTACCAAGGCGGCTACTCCATCAGGATTTTTTGTAGATACTGCTGAAGCTAAAACTTCCTCTGATACTACTATTATTAATGATTGATCAATCTTTTGATAAAGATCCTCATTGTTATCAAGCCATTTTTCAGTAGTTAAAATTTTTGAAGGATGACTACCAGACTTCAGCATTTCTTCGATCAAATGGGTCCCTTCAATGCAAAAATAATCTTTATCTTTGGTATTAGATCCTTTTTTAAACGATCTAAACCTTTTAACTAAAGCATTATTTTTACTAGTTATTTTTGGAAAAATATTTTCTATAGTAATTTAAATAATTTTGATATTAAACACATTTTAGTTAATTAAATATTTTGATCAATTATTTTTTTTTAAAATCTTAATTCTTAGCCATTTAAATTTATACCCTTTAGTATAAATTAATATTCATCGCGTTACACAGGGTGGACTTACTATATTTATTTTGTCATTATTAAACCAATAAAAAAATTCTTAATGGTTTGCGAAAGCAACAATAAGTCATATCTTAAATCCCAACATTTAAAGATTATTGGCCAAAATACCTTAAGAGGGAGGGTAAAAATAAGTGGCGCAAAGAATTCCGCATTAGTATTACTTGCGGCATCATTACTAACTGACGAAAAAATCATATTAGATAATGTTCCTCTTCTAACTGATATTGAGAAAATGGGAAATATACTTAAGAATTTAGGAGTTAAATTACATAATAAAGAACATCAATTAATCATTGATTCAAAGAATATATCCATACGGGAACTTCCATATGAACTTGTAAATGGACTAAGAGCTAGTTTCTTTTGTATTGGAGCATTATTAACAAGATTTGGAGAAGCTTCAATACCTTTACCTGGTGGGTGCAATATTGGCGAAAGACCTATCAACGAGCATATAAATGGACTAAGAGCACTAGGTGCAGAAATTATTATTGACAAAGATGTCGTAAAGGCAAAACTAGTCGAGAAGAAAAGAAAACTATTTGGTGCAAATATCAGATTAAATTGTCCAAGTGTTGGGGCTACTGAAACTTTAATAATGGCAGCATGCTTAGCAGAAGGCAGAACTGTAATAGAAAATGCGGCAAGGGAACCTGAAATACAAGATTTGTGTCAGATGTTAAATAAAATGGGAGCAAAAATTTATGACTCTGGTAAAGAAAAAATAATTATTGATGGAGTACAAAAACTTCATGGCTGTACTCATAAAGTAATCCCAGACAGAATTGAAGCAGGTACTTTTTTAATAGCTGCTGCTGCAACTTCATCTTCAATTACAGTTTCTCCAGTAATTCCAAATCACTTAGAGGCAGTATTAAATAAGCTAGAGGAAAGTGGCAGTAAAATAATAAAAAAAGGAAATTCTATCTCAATAAAAGGTAATAAGATTAAAGCAGTAGATATAAAAACCTCTCCATTTCCTGGATTCCCTACCGACTTACAAGCTCCATTTATGGCTCTAATGACTATTGCTAAAGGGAGATCTAAGATCACTGAAACAATTTTTGAAAATAGAATGAATCATGTTGAGCTTTTAAATCAAATGGGGAGTTCCATAACATTAAAAAATAATATAGCTTACATAAATGGAGTTAAAAAATTAAGAGGAAGGACATTAGTTGGATTAGATTTAAGATCTTCAGCTGCTCTTATAATTGCTGCTTTAACGTCTAACAGTATTAGTTATATTTACGGACTTGAACATTTAGATAGAGGTTATGAGAATTTTGAATTAAAACTATCTGATTTAGGAATTAAAATCAAAAGATATAAAACAAACAATATAATTGACGAAAATTACTATAACTTAAACAAAAATTTATCCGAGATAAAGGCGGCTTAATTTTATTTTAAACGTAAGCTACGTTAATCAATGAAACACAACCAATAAAAAGAAAGGATATTATCAAAAAACGAACAGACCAATATTTATTTAATCCACTAATTTTTATATCATTCATACCCATGTACCACCGTTAGTACTGAAAGCAGTGAATATAGCTACAGCAATAAATAAATATGGAGCTACTTTGAATGATAATTTTTGAGTTTTACTTTTTGTTTTAATTTCA
>QBZF01000017.1 GCA_003282425.1 Prochlorococcus sp. AG-335-A05
TAATTTAGTACTAATTTTGAGTAATAAATTGATGGTCTATTTTTTAAAAAAATTTTTTTTAACTGAAAGTCAATATTTACTACCTCTTCTTTTATGAAAGCTACTCTTGACTTTTTAGCTAAAGATCTAATATCGATCAAGCTTTCATCTAAAGAGATTGATTTAGAGATAACAGAAGGGAACATAGCCGAATAAACTAATTGAGTATCTCTGGATATAATTGAGATAGGGATTTCTGGCATTAATTTCGGATACATCAACCATTTTCTCATCAAAAGAACATTTGTATGTCCGCCTCCAATTAGTACTAGATGATTAATAGTCATTTTATTACAATGAATAAACAGCATTTATTACCCATTAAAGAATCAAGATTAGGAGTAATTGGTGGGAGTGGTTTCTATTCAATTGACAAAATAGAATGTCATGAAGAAATCGAGGTCAATACACCTTATGGTAAACCTTCTGATTCAATTAGGCTCTTTAAAACTGGTAATTTAGAAATAGCTTTTATAGCGAGGCACGGTAGAACACATAAACTGAATCCGACAGAAATACCATACAAAGCTAACATTTGGGCTCTCCGATCAATTGGTGTGAGGTGGATAATCGCTCCATCAGCAGTTGGCTCCCTTCAAGAACAAATCAGGCCCCTTGATATTGTTATTCCAGATCAATTTATTGATCGAACTCATAAAAGACCAGCAACATTTTTTGATGAAGGAGCAGTAGCTCATGTAACTATGGGTGATCCTTTCTGTATGAACTTGTCAGGAATTTTATGCAATGTTAGTGAAGAAAATATCCCGGGAGGAAGACAATTACATAGAGGAGGAACATATCTAGCAATGGAGGGACCCGCCTTCTCTACCAGGGCAGAATCTAATTTATATAGAAGTTGGGGTTGTTCAATTATAGGTATGACTAATCACACTGAAGCAAGATTAGCTAAAGAAGCTGAGATGGCTTATTCTTCTCTTTCTATGGTTACTGATTATGATTGCTGGCATCAAACTCATCAGGAAGTATCAGTAGAGATGGTTTTGGAGAATCTCAGAGCAAATACTGAAGTTGCTAACAAAATTGTCTTTGAAATCGCGAAAGTTATCGATATAAAGAGACCTCAAAGCAAATCCCATATTTCTTTAAAGGATGGTTTAATAACTAAAAAAGAAAATATCCCTAGTTTTACAAAAGAAAAACTAAAGATATTTACAGATTCCTATTGGAACTAGATAATAATTAGTTAAAAAGGAATAAAGGGTTTAACCTGCACCTACTCCTTGGTATGAGCCGTAGAAAAATATGCCTAAGACAAAAATAACAGCTATTCCTCCCGCCGTAGCAACTAGCCAAAGAGGAAGAGTTCCCTCTGTCCATCTTCTTTCCCAAGCCACAGCTGGTCTACCATCAGGTAATCTATCGGGAATTCTGCCATCAGGTCCTTTTAATTTACTCATAATTTTAATTTAGTTGAAAAAGTAACTGGAAAATAAAATTCCTAAAACAAATACTGCTAATAAGCCTAAATATAGGCTTGTACGATTAAGTTCTACCGGAACTTTATTCGGATTTTCGTTTACTTGCATAATAAATGAATTTATCTTAAAAATTGCATAGCTGCTATAGCACCTAAGAAGAAGACTGAAGGAATCGCAAGAGCATGAACTGCCAGCCAACGAATGGTAAAGATCGGATAAACGCGGACTTCAACAGCCTGCATTGGAGCTTGAGAATTTGACATAATTATTTTGTTCTTAAATCTAATTGAGATTTAGCGTCATATCTTTGCGTTACAACAGGTGCTTTTGATTCAGAAGCCTGGAAATAACTATCCGGACGTGGAGTCCCAAAAGCATCATAGGCTAAACCTGTATATACAAATAGGAAGCCCGCTATAAAAATAGCTGGAAGTGTTACTGCATGAATAATCCAGTATCTGATACTGGTGATTATTTCAAAGAATGGGCGTTCACCCGTTGAACCTGCGGCCATAATCAGAATTATTTACTACTTGATCTTACAAGGAAAAATCCTAAGTTTGTGAAGAAATTTACAGCTTGGTTACAGACAGTTGTTAAATTACAAGAAAATTAAGGATTTTTTTATTTTTTAATTTGCTTGAGCTTAACCGTTCCACCTCAGGATGTAACCTCTTTCTCCAAGAATAAAGCCTTTTTTAGCATCTAATTCATCTTTCTCCAAGAATTGAATCTTGATAAAGTTAGTCGGCAAATTTGAGGCAACAGGATCAGAATCCCATGTCTTACCATCATCTTTACTAACTATCAAAGTCCCATTACCACCCCCCGCCCAGATATTTCCTTCAGGATCCCAACCCATATCTAAATAGTTGTAGCCATTAAGAATCGGAACTATTGGTTTAGTCCAACTTTCCAAATTGTTACTATCGTCATTAAATCTTATCTCAGCACCTCGGGACAACATCCATAAATTTCCGTCTGGATTAAATCCTATACCTTGTACTCTCTTACTACTCGCTCTTTGATGAGCTATCCAAGTATCACTTCCACTTTCGAGAGTAGAGAAAAAATTACCAAGACTACTTACACTTACATAATCTCCATTAGATGTTCTTCTTAAATCTCTAATACCTCCCTGCTCGGAAGGGTCTGATACCTTGGCCTCCCATGTTTCACCACTATTTGAAGTTGAATAAATAGCGGCTGATGTTGTTGCCAATTCAGCAACCCCATCATCAACAGTTGAGACTAAAAAAGGCTGGCCAGGTAGCTTACCAAGGGATAACCTTGTCCAATTCTTACCTTCATCAATCGTATGCATAACTAAAGAGGGTTGTCCTATCAACCAACCTTCAGAACCCTTAAAATCTATATCAAGTAAACGAAAATTCTCCTCTGCAGCAATATCTAACGATCTTTTTTCCCATGATTTTCCTCCATCATTAGATTCCATAATTAGCCTATTTGATCCAACTAAAAATCCATGATTATTATCTATGAAATCTATATCTAATGCATTTGACTGATCTTCAAATTGAATTGTTTCCCAGGGACTACTCTCACTCATTTTTACACCTGTTGAAGAACAACTACTCAAGATAAAGCAAAGTGTAAATGTTAGAAGAAGGTTTGGAATACTAGTTAAAAATTTTTTCATGAATATATTTTAGTGCAAAGAGTACAAAGAAAGGAAACATGCAGCTGCAAATGCTAAACCACCAAATATTAAAATATTTTTCTGACCAGGTGGCAAACTATTGAATCCAAAGCCATAAGTTAAATTCTCTTCGAAACCACTAGGTTTTTCTCTTGGTCCTATATCTTTATATAA
This sequence comes from Prochlorococcus sp. AG-335-A05, assembly GCA_003282425.1. Classification (GTDB taxonomy): domain Bacteria; phylum Cyanobacteriota; class Cyanobacteriia; order PCC-6307; family Cyanobiaceae; genus Prochlorococcus_A. The sequence continues at coordinate 3,316 of QBZF01000017.1, forward strand.
ATTTTTACCTGCTCTACATACTGGACAAGCAAAAGTATTTCCATCTATTGCCGAGAAAGGAGTATTTTTGGGTATGTTAAGTTTCTTGTTTCCTTCAATAGGATCATAAATGTATCCACAACTTCTACATTCGAATCTATTTTGTTCTAAATTAGTAATGAGTTCTTTATCTTTAACTTCAAGAAGTTTTTCAGATGATTCTTTATTTGTTAAATCCTCAACTATTTGGTTTTCCTCAGAAGATGGTTGAATGTTTTCACTCACGATTTAGTATCTAACTTTAGAGACTCTAAAAGATTTTGCTGAATTAAGCGAATTTTCAAACAATTTTTTTAAATGTTTTCATTACCTGGCTACGAATATTTTTTAGGTTTTTTAATAATTGCTGCGGCAGTTCCAATTTTAGCTTTAGTTACTAACCAAATAGTTTCTCCCAAAGGAAGAACCGGTGAGAGAAAACTCACCTACGAATCCGGGATGGAGCCTATTGGGGGGGCTTGGATTCAATTCAATATTAGATATTACATGTTTGCACTAGTATTCGTTATATTTGATGTAGAGACAGTATTTCTTTATCCTTGGGCGGTTGCATTCAATAGACTAGGCTTACTAGCATTTATTGAGGCTCTAATATTTATTACAATATTAGTAGTTGCTCTTGCTTACGCTTGGAGAAAAGGAGCTTTAGAATGGAGTTAAAAAGTTGAACAATTCACTTTCACCAAAAGCAATAAGAGAACTTAGAGAAGAAACTTGTAATCCTCTAGGTGCCCCTCAAGTTACAACTGACTTAAGCGAAAATATTATAATGACAAGTTTAGATGATCTTCATAACTGGGCTAGATTAAGTAGTCTATGGCCACTTTTATACGGAACTGCATGCTGTTTTATAGAATTTGCAGCACTCATAGGGTCTAGGTTTGATTTTGATAGATTTGGCTTAGTACCTAGAAGCTCTCCAAGACAAGCAGACTTACTGATTGTTGCTGGAACAGTCACAATGAAAATGGCACCAGCATTAGTAAGATTATATGAGCAAATGCCAGAACCAAAGTATGTCATTGCCATGGGAGCTTGTACCATAACTGGTGGAATGTTTAGTGCAGATTCAACAACAGCAGTAAGAGGAGTTGATAAATTAATCCCAGTTGATTTGTACCTTCCTGGATGCCCCCCTAGACCAGAAGCTATTTTTGATGCTGTTATAAAATTAAGAAAAAAAGTTGCTAATGAGAGTATTCTTGAGAGGAGTAAATCTGAACAAACTCATAGATATTTAACTGTAGATCATAAAATGAACCTTGTTTTTTCAGAAAATACTGGTGAGTATTTAAATAAAAAATCTGAAAAGTCAATTGAATCTTCTAACCTTAATCAGATAGAAGAAAGTAGTAAAAATATATATGAAACAATTTCTATAGATAAAGAGATAAAATAATGGGAAATAATAGCTCACCTGAATCTTCAGAAAAAATTGTAAAACCAAATGGAATAGTAAGTAATCAGCTTTCTGAAGATGGAATTACAAACCAATCTTTAGGGAATGATCATATAGGTGTTGAGATACTTTCAGTAAAACCAGAAAAATTGTACGAAGCAATATCCACTTTAAAAGGGTATGGCTTTAACTACCTTCAGTGCCAAGGAGGTTACGATGAAGGGCCTGGAAAATGTCTCGTAAGTTTTTACCACCTAATCTCACTTGGAGATATTGAAGATATAAAAGAGATTAAAGAAATTAGAGTAAAAGTTTTTTTAAATAGAGACTTAGATTTATCTGTACCTAGCCTTTATAAAATTTTTAAGGGAAGTGATTGGCAAGAAAGGGAAACCTATGACATGTTTGGAATCAATTTTGCTGATCATCCAAATCCAACAAGACTTTTAATGCCAGAAGACTGGAGAGGATGGCCATTAAGAAAAGATTATATACAACCTGACTTCTATGAATTACAAGATGCTTATTAGACAAATTTATTAATTTAATTTCTTCAATTTTTTATTAATAAACATTACTGCCCTTGCAAGTCTTCGGGGGTCATGCCTAAGTGTTGGAGTTATCTTTCTTGAATAAAGGGGAGCTTGTAAGACGTAATATCCTTCTGAAATTAATTCTTCTTTATTGCAAATCACTGGTATGGCACCTCTACTTTGGTAATAATCAACAAGCGGTGACTTTTCAAATTGAATTTGAGAAAGTATTGCATTAAATATTCGATTTTTTACTCCAAAATTTGATAGTTGCTTTTCTATTGCTTTGATGTGTTGATATACATCAAGATTATCCGTTTCCCCTGGTTGAGTCATCAAATTACTTATGTAGATTTTGGGAGCATTACTTTTTAGAAGAGCATCTACAATTTCAGGGACCAGTAAATTAGGTAGCAAGGAAGTATAAAGACTTCCAGGACCAAGTATTATTAGGTCTGCTTCTTTAATAGACTCAAGAGCACTAGGAAGAGCCGATGGATTTTCGGGCAGATAACCAATCCTGGAAATCACTTTTTTTGATTGACTTATTTTACTTTCACCAAATATTTTCTCACCGTCTTCAAGTTCTGCCCAAAGCATTACATCTGTATTTGTTGCTGGCAATACTTGACCTTGAACTGCCAACACTTTACTGGAAGCCTGAACCGCCTTTTCTAAACTCCCCGTAATTGTTGTTAAAGCAGATAAGAATAAATTGCCAAAACTATGTCCCTCTAATCCACTACCTCCAGAAAATCTGTATTGAAACAATCTTGTTAAAATTGGTTCTTCATTTGATAAAGCTGCCAAACAATTTCTGATATCTCCAGGTGGTTGAACTCCTAATTGTTTTCTTAAAACTCCACTACTACCTCCATCATCTGAAACTGTAACTATTGCAGTTATATTACTGCTGTAGTTTTTTAGGCCTTTCAATAATGTTGACAAGCCGGTTCCACCTCCAATAGCAACAATATTTGGGCCTCTATTTAATTTACTTTTTACTCTTAATGCATCTACTAAAAATGTATTTTTTTCTGGAACAAGAGCTTTTTGTATAGAATTAATGCTTCTATTTTGCCCAATACCAATCAAGAGAAGACCAAACAAAAGGATTAATGGTCCTAAAACTGAAATAGGCAAAATTTTTGTTACCACGTTCATTATCGAGAAAAAGACTTCTATTAACCAATAAAGAGGTCTTAAATTAGTCCAGATTGCAATCCCTAATAAAGAGGTTAATAATCCAATAGCAGAAGTTATCATCCATCTTTTGATTACTAACCCTGGCAATAACCAACTTAGAATTCTTAAAATTTTATTTATCAAACCCAAATTCGATTTTTTAAAATAAGACAAGGTTCTCTTTATTCTTTTTTTCTTCTTCTGCATCAAAATCCTCTTAAATTTCTTAAAATTTATATATTCATTAATTATAAATCAAATACATACATCCTTTTTTATTTTTAAAAAGTAGGCAATATGTATTTAAAGACAAATTGCTCTATATACATTTTGAAAAAAACAAAACATGTCGTAGAAACCAATAATCTCTCAATTAGTTGGGGAGAACTAAATGTACTAAATAAAATCAATTTAAAACTTTATGAGGGAGAAAAATTAGCTATTATTGGTCCTTCAGGTTCTGGGAAATCTACTATATTAAAAATCCTGGCAGGTTTGCTTTTACCCACTGCTGGTGAATTAAGCATATTTGGACAAAAACAAAATTACTTAAGATTAGATCAAACTAACCCTCCAGATGTGAGATTAGTTTTTCAGAATCCTGCTTTATTAGGATCTTTAACTATTGAAGAAAATGTAGGCTTCATACTCCAAAAGAATAAAAATTTATCTAAGAAATTTATTCAAGAAATTGTAAGAGAATGTTTGGAAGAAGTAGGATTATTTAATGTTGAGAAAAAGCTGCCAAATGAATTAAGTGGCGGTATGCAAAAAAGAGTAAGTTTTGCAAGAGCATTGATTACAGATCAAGATTTAGATAGAAAAAGTCAACCATTATTACTTTTTGATGAACCTACTGCTGGTCTTGACCCTATTGCTTCATCAAGAATTGAAGACTTGATTAATAATACAAATGATAAAGCCAATGGATCATCTATTGTTGTGAGCCATGTTCTTAGTACTATAGAAAGGACCTCAGAAAAAGTTGTTATGCTCTATGGAGGTAAATTCAGATGGGCTGGTTCGATTGATGAATTTAAAGAGAGTAATGATCCTTATGTTTTTCAATTTAGAAATGGAAACCTTACAGGGCCAATGCAACCAAAAGACATTTAAAAAATTATGCGTAGAAGCTTAAGAGATTCAATAGTAGGATTTTCCTTACTAGGGGGTTTATTAGTATTTACATTTTTTTCATTTTGGTTAAGAGGTGTAAAGCTGTCTTCGAAAAATTGGTATCTTTTCGCAGAATTTAACAACGCAAGTGGTTTGTCAAAAAAATCTCCAGTAACTTACAGAGGGATCTTAGTAGGTTCAATTGAGGATATTCTTTTTACTAATGAATCAATCAAAGCAAAAATTGTTTTAAGTAATCCAGACATTATTCTTCCCAAACCTGCATTCGCAAGAGTTGTTACGAATTCATTTTTAGGGGGAGATGTTCAAGTTGCATTAGAAACTAGTGAAAAAACAATTCCAAAGAATACTCCAAAAGCTATATCAGACAAATGTGATAGTAAATTAATTATTTGCCAAGGAGACACTATTACTGGGAAGCAACTATCGAGCCTTTCAAATATTACTAACAGGATAAATCAACTACTTAAAGAATCAAATCAAGAAAATTTAATTGAAAATGTAGTTAATTCAATAGACCAATTTGATAAAACACAAGAAAATCTTGATGAACTAATTTATTTGTCAAAGCAAGAAATTATTAGAGTTAAACCTCTTATAAAAGAGGTAACAATAGCAGCGGGTCATTTAAACAATATTTTGTCTACTATTAATGACGAAGAAACTCTAAAAGATATAAAATTAACAATCGAAGCGGCCGAATCAATATCAGGCAAAGTTGATAAAATGAGTGATGATTTTGAGCAATTAATGAAAGATAAAGAATTAACTAAATCTATAAGAGATTTAACAATTGGACTATCAAAATTCCTCAATGAGATTTACCCATAAAAAATTTAGAATTCATTTATTGCATTCAAGGCCATGGCGGCTATTGTCTTATCAGTAGCTTTTGGCAATTGAACATATTTCCCTTGTGCAGCTTCTGCAAGTTCTTTTCCAAAGCCACTAGCTATAAATTTCCTTTCTGTATCAATAATTAATAACTTTATTCCTAACATGGGGTATTTAGCGGCAATATCTAATACTTCTTGTTTCAAATCCACATTTTCGTTTTCATTAACTTCTGCTTGACCTAATGACGTACCTAAAGGGACATTCCCCCTCCCATCAGTTATTCCAACAACAATGACCTGACCTATATCTCCTGTAGAAAGAGCATTTTTTGCTACTTTTGCTGATTGAGTTAACCCATGAGCTAAAGGAGATCCACCTCCACATGGCATAGTCTCTAACCTTCTTTTTGCTGCAGTAATAGATCTTGTTGGAGGCAAAAGAACCTCTGCTTGATTCCCTCTAAATGGTATGAGAGCTACTTCATCTCTATTTTCATAAGCCTCAGTCAAAAGTCTAATGACAGCACCTTTAGCACTTTGCATTCTATTAAGTGCCATAGAACCACTGGCATCAACTAAAAAAATAACCAAAGCTCCTGCCTTTTTTTGAAGAAGCTTTGCCCTAAAGTCATTTTCTTCAATAATTATAGTTTTATTAGGATTCTTTAATCTTCTAGATTTCTGATATGGAGCCGCGGCTCTTAGAGTTGCATCAACAGCAATTCTTTTTACTTTACCTCTTGGAATTAAAGGTCTTACATATCTACCTCTGCTTTGACTTAGGATTACGGATCTACTTCCACTATTTCCTGCTTTAGATTTTGCTGATGAAAAAAGCAATAAATCAGGATCTACCATGCATGATTCAGGATCAAGAATAAATTCTTCTGGAATATCAGGAGTAGAACTTTCTTCCCCATCAGAATTATCTTGTTCTTCTTCTTGATTATGCTCATTTTCGTTAGATTCAGGTTCATAATCTTCATTATTTGACTGAGGTGGGGGTGGGCTTTGATCCTCAGGTGGGGGTGGTTGAATATCATCATCCTGAGGTGGTATTTGCCTAGCTCTTGGAAGAATTACTAACCTTACTGCAACCTTTAAATCATCAGAATTAACATTATCATCACCTCTAAGGGCTGCATTTGCTTTAGCAACTTTTACTGCAAACAACTCAGATCTGTGCCCTTCGACTCCACCTCTAAGGGCTTCATTTACTAAATAGGTTATTTGTTCTCTAGTAATTTTTACATCCTTTAACCATTGCCTAGCCAAAATTAACTGGGTGGATAAATTATCAGATTCTTCAGACCATTTTTCTGAAAACTTGCTACTATTCTCAGCATGAGATAACACAGATTTTGTTATTTCAACTCTTTGGTTATTATCTATCGATTGATCCGCAGAAAGAACAATTGCAAATCTATCTAATACATGATCTCTTAAAGCTCCTTCTTCAGGATTATAAGTTGCAATCAAAAGTGATCTGCAAGGATGAGAAAGACTTAATCCATCTCTTTCTATATTATTTTGTTCTCTACCAGTAGCTTCAAGAATCAAATTTACAATCCCGTCATCCAATAAATTAATATCATCAACATACAAAACACCCCTATGAGCATCTGCTAAAACTCCTGGCTGAAAAACATGCTCGCCTGTGTTCAATGAAGCAGAAACATCTATAGATCCAACGAGTCTGTCTTCCGTAATTCCAATTGGGACTTGAATAAATGGAGCCTGTACAACCTTGGTTGGAATACTTTCAATTTGATTAAGGTAATCAATACCGATAATTTTCACTATTAATTGATTAATATTTTTATCCCATTCCTCAGGTTTAGTTGGATCTAAATTTCTACTTATAGGTCTGAATAAAATCTTATTATCAGTTAATTTCTCGAGTATTAATTCATTATCTATTATTTCTATCGGTGGGATTAAGGAATGCAAACCTCTTGCCAATACCGACTTGCCAGTACCTCTACCACCTGCAATAATTACTCCTCCTAAACTAGGATCGACAGCTGCTAAAAGTAAAGATAATTTTAATAAGCTGTGACCTGTAATTGCAGCTAATGGAAATGCTCTAAACGAATCCTTGTTTTGCATTAAATCCTTTATGTCTTCTTTCCCTTTTAACTTTTGTTCCAAAATCACTTTAAAAATCCCTGATATAGAATTTATCCAATAACGTAGTTTTTTGTAGTGGAATTATCAAATCTTAATATCAAAAATGGACTATGTATATCTCTAGGAGCAAATATTGATAGTAATTATGGTAAACCTATCGAATCATTAATAATTTGCAAACCAAAAATAGAGAACCTTATCAAGAATTGGATAAATCAATCTAAATCTTTTGAAAAAGAAATTGAATCATCAAAAGCAATTTTTTATTGGTCCTCAATATATGAAACAAATCCTCATGGAGTTAAGGATGATCAACCAAATTATTTAAATACTCTTCTTTTAGTAAAAAGTAAGTTTTTTCCAAACCTAACAACAAACAACGCAAAATTACTACTAAGAGAATTGAAAAATTTGGAAAGAAATTTTGGGCGAAAAAAGACACCCAATAATATGAAATGGCTATCTAGATGTTTAGATTTAGATATTTTATGGTGGGAGGATTTTTGTTTCAAGGATGAAGAATTAATACTGCCACACCCAAGATTTATGAATCGTAATTTTGTAATATCTCCTTTATCTGAGGTCCTAAGCAGAACTCAAACTTTAAAAAAAATAGAAGAACCAAGATGGCTTATCGATTAATTTACAAAATTCTAAAATAATTGTTAGGGTATTTTTATTTAAATTATGGAAGGTAAAAATAACTTCAAAAAAGCCATTTTAAAACAAAAAATATCTGAATTAAGAACAAAAAAATTTAGTTTTGAAATAAATAGAATTGAACTACCCAATGGACATGAAGACGAGTACGGACAAATAATATTCCCAAACGCTGCATTAGCTGTACCAATAACAAAGGAGAATAAAGTTATACTTCTTCGCCAATATAGATTTGCTGTATCAAGATATTTACTTGAGTTTCCAGCAGGTACTTTAGAAATAGGAGAGACCCCAATAAACTCAATCAAAAGAGAAATTCAGGAAGAGTCTGGATATAAAGCAGAAAAGTGGGATGAACTAGGTGCTCTCGTTAATGCTCCTGGATATTCAGATGAAGTAATTCATTTATTTCTTGCACGCGATTTAAGCAAATTAAACAATCAGGTAAAAGGAGATTTAGATGAAGACATAGAAGTTTTACTTATGGAACCTGAAAGTTTGGATAATTTGATTTGTAGTGGTAATGAAATTCTGGATGCTAAAACTGTAACCGCATGGTTTAGAGCAAAGCAATTTTTGGGAATTAAATGAATAACCCCAGAATACTTTTTTGGCATAGAAAAGATCTTCGAATCAATGATAATAATGCTTTGAAAAAAGCATTTTCTTTATCAAATGCTATTACTTCAACTTATATTTTTGATCAAAATTATTCTCAAGACTTCAATGCGAAATCCAGAGCATGGTTTCTTATGAATTCACTCGAAGAATTAAGTAAAAACTGGGAAAATCTCGGAAGTCGATTGATTGTAGATAAGGGTGATCCCTTAATTCTGATACCTAATTTAGCTAAATTAATTGATGCTAAGTTTGTTGTTTGGAATAAAGCGATAGAACCTTATGAAATAAATCGTGATTTAGAAATAAAAGATAATTTAAAAAAATTTAATATTGAGTTTATAGAACTTTGGGATCATCTATTAATAGAGCCTTCTAGAATTTTCACTGGAGATAACAAACCATATTCAGTTTATGGTCCGTTTTACAAGAATTTAAAGTCGAAAATTAATTTTGTAAATGTGAAAAAAAATTATAATAATATTGGTGATCTAAAAGATTTAGAGATAGGGATTAAAGAAAAAAAGAGAATTGATACATCTAGATTAATCTTAGATCGATTCCATAAAAATATAAATTTTGCTGGAGTTGAATTATGTCCTTGCAAACCAGGAGAGCTCGCTGCAGAAAAATTATTAGATCAATTTATTTGCCAGGATAAAATTGAATCTTACAAATCTTCAAGAGACTTTCCATCTCAAAATGGAACATCTTTCCTCAGCGCTTCATTGAGATTTGGGACTATAAGTATACGAAAAATCTGGGATGCAACATTATCTTCTGACTTAATAAATATAAATAAACAAAATCAACTATCAATAGAAACTTGGCAGAAAGAATTAGTTTGGAGAGAATTCTATCAACATTGCTTATTTAATTTTCCAGAATTAGAGAAAGGGCCCTATAGAAAAAAATGGGACCTTTTCCCTTGGCAAAATAATCATGAATGGTTTACTCGATGGAGCGATGGGCAGACTGGAGTTCCTATTATTGATGCAGCAATGAGACAACTTAATAGTTCTGGTTGGATGCATAATAGGTGTCGAATGATAGTGGCTTCATTTCTAGTAAAAGATCTTATTTGCAATTGGCAAATGGGTGAAGAAAAATTCATGAAGGTATTGGTTGATGGCGACTTAGCGGCAAATAATGGAGGCTGGCAGTGGAGTGCTAGTAGTGGCATGGATCCAAAACCATTAAGAATTTTTAATCCTTATACTCAAACAAAAAAATTTGATCCTATTTGCAAATATATTAAATTCTGGATTCCTGAATTATCTAAGGTTTCTAATGCAGATATTCTTAATGGTGAGATATCTGATTTGGAAAAAAATAATTATTCAGGGGCTTTAGTTAATCACAATATTCAGCAAAGACTTTTTAAGGATCTTTACGCACAAATCTGAAGTTCATTAATACAACTTTTTAAGATAATATTTAAATTTTCTGCCACATAAAATTGCTCTTCGTAAGAAATTTCTGGATACATTGGTAAACTAAGTACTTCAGTACAAACTCTTTCTGTATTAATAAGTTTTTCTCTAGAAAAATTTTTATTTTTGTATGCTATTTGTGCATGTATTGGTATTGGATAATAAATAATAGAATTAATTCCTTTCTCGGAAAGTCTTAGTTTCAATAAATTTCTTAAAGAATTATTTTTGTTGACATCAGTTTCAAATAATTCTGAATAATCTTTATTTATATCGTAATTATAATTTTTTAATTTGATCACAAATTGATTCCAAGAATGAGAAACGTTTTCAAAATCAATCTTGGGTAAATGAATAAAACTATTTTTTTCTAATAAATCAAGATAATTATTAGCTATTTTTTTACGATTGCTAATCCATTTTGATACAGATTTTATTTTGATATTTAAGACCGCTGCTTGTAGAGTATCTAGCCTACTATTAAAACCTATTTGAGTATGGTGATACCTTTTAGGACTTCCATGAACTGCCAACTCTCTGACCTTTTTTGCAATATTTTGGTCTGAAGTTGTAACTGCCCCTCCATCTCCAGCAGCGCCTAAATTTTTAGTTGGGAAAAAGCTAAAGCATCCTATATCTCCAATACTTCCTACTTTAGAATTTCCCCACATAGTACAAGTTGCCTGCGCGCAATCCTCAATTATTTTTAGATTATATTTTTCAGCTAATGCTTTTATTGACTTCATATTTACAGCATTACCAAATAAATGCACTGGCATAATAGCTTTAGTATTAGAGTTGATTTCTCCTTCAATTAAATCAATATTAATTAAATAATCATTTGGATTAATATCAACCAAAACTGGATTAGCGCCTACTGCACTTATAGCTTCAGCAGTTGCGAAAAAGCTGAAAGAAGAAGTAATCACTTCATCTCCTTTGCCAATATCTAAAGCACGTAAAGCAAGTATTAATGCATCAGTCCCACTATTACACCCAACAGCATGATTTACACCAACAAGAGATGCAAAATTCTCTTCAAATTCAGCAATCTCTTGACCACCTATATATTGTCCACCTTTAAGAACTTTCATAACCGCCACCTCAATATCAGAGCCGATTTCTTGGAACTGTCGTTCTAATGTAAATGGAGGTATTTGCATATCTATTATATTAGCTTTAAAGGTTTTTCTCTGGGATAAATATTATATTTAATTCATTTAAACCAATCAGGCTCTTTACCTGGAGTCCACTTTATATTGCATCCAAGCGATGGTTGTTGAGGATGGGGATAATTATTATTTTTATTTAAGCATTTAAGTGCGGCATGTAAATCTTCAGCAGTGATAGAAATATCATTACTAGGCCTACTACTATCAAGTTGGCCATGATAAAAAAGGGCAAAATTTCTTTTTCCAGCATTCGAAAAAAGATAAAAATCAGGTGTACATGCGGCCTTTAACTCTTTGGCAAAAACTTGACTTTCATCATAAAGATAAGGAAAACTCCAGCCTTGTAATTGAGCTTGATTTCTTAAACAATCTGGAGAATCTGAAGGATGAGTAACAATATCATTACTTGAAACTGCGATAGTTTGAACTTTATCCTCAATATCACTAATTAAAACTGAAATATAATTTTCGATATATTTCACAAAAGGGCAATGGGCACAAATAAACATTAAAAGTAAATGCCTATCATCTAGTTTGGTTAAATTATAGTTTTCTTGATTAGATGAATTGGTATTCATCATTTCGAAAGAAGGTAATTGAGTCCCTAATTCCAAAAACATTGAATTTGTTTTAACCATGCTTAAAAAATATTCCCTATAGTTGAAATTTATTGTATATTTTGCAGTAATTCGCAAAGAAGTGTACTTTTTGTAGGACAATTATATAAATAAGAAATAAAATGCTTCTAAATTTAACTGGCAAAAAAATTCTAGTTACTGGAATTGCCAACAATCGTTCAATAGCATGGGGAATTGCTCAGCAACTTTCAAAAGCTGGGGCTGAACTAGGAATTACTTATTTACCTGATGAAAAAGGGAGGTTTGAATCAAAAGTAAGAGAATTAACCAAAGATTTAGAGCCATCATTATTCCTCCCACTTGATGTTCAAAATCCTTCTCAAATTGAAGAAATTTTTGAAAATATTAAAACCAATTGGGGTCAAATTGATGGGTTAGTTCATTGTCTTGCATTCGCAGGTCGTGACGAATTAATTGGAGACTATAGTGCAACTTCATCCGAAGGCTTTGATAGAGCTTTGAATATTAGTGCTTATTCTTTAGCACCTCTATGTAAGGCAGCAAAACCACTTTTCAGCAATGGTGGTGGGGTAGTTTCTTTAACTTATTTAGGATCTGAGAGAGCTATACCTAACTATAATGTAATGGGTGTAGCAAAGGCAGCATTGGAGGCTTCAGTAAGATACCTTTCTGCAGAACTGGGCCCTGAAAAGCAAGTAAGAGTAAATGCAATTAGTGCTGGTCCAATTAGAACACTTGCGAGTTCTGCAATAGGTGGCATTTTGGATATGATCCATAATGTTGAAGAAAAAGCTCCCCTACGAAGAACAGTTACTCAAAAAGAAGTAGGAAATACAGCTGCTTTTCTTTTAAGTGATCTTTCAAGTGGCATATCAGGCCAAACTATTTATGTTGATGCAGGTTATTGCATTAATGGAATGTAAATTACAATTTAAACAAATAAAATGTCATTCTTAAGACAAGCTGAAATTAAGAGAAAAACAAATGAAACAAATATTAGTATTTTCCTTAATATAGATGGCAATGGAATTTCTGAAATTGATACTGGTATACCTTTTTTAGATCATATGTTGCATCAAATATCTAGTCATGGATTATTTGATTTAAAAATAAAAGCTATTGGAGATACACATATTGATGACCATCATACAAATGAGGATGTTGGCATTGCTCTTGGGAAAGCCTTTACTAAAGCGCTAGGAGAAAGAAAAGGGATAAACAGATTTGGGCATTTTTTTGCACCTTTAGATGAGGCTTTAGTTCAAGTAACATTAGATTGCTCAGGGAGGCCTCATTTGTCTTATGATCTCAAATTAAAAGCACCAAAAATAGGGAATTATGATACTGAATTAGTAAGAGAATTTTTTATAGCTTTTGTAAATAATAGTGGAATCACTCTTCATATCAATCAAATACAAGGTACAAATTCTCATCATATAGTTGAGGCATGTTTTAAAGCTTTTTCAAGAGCAATGCGAATGGCTTCTGAAATAGATATCAGAAGATCTGGAACCATCCCAAGTAGTAAAGGAATCTTAGAAAGTGATTAGATAGGAAAATCCAGTATTTTTCTTAATTAGCCACAATTTCATTTATTTTTGGCGAAAATAAACTTAGTTAATATCCTTAAGTGACTTATATCCAAGAAAAACAAATTAATAATAATCCGGCTTTTAACAAAGAAGATTGGGCTAGTGCATACAAAAATGTTGAAAAAGAACTTACAAATGAACAATTAAATACAAGTAAAGGGGGGGACATTGAGGAATTAAATGGAACTCTATTCAGAAACGGGCCAGGGATATTAGAAAGAGGAGGCCAATGGGTTCATCATCCCTTTGATGGAGATGGAATGATTACAGCAATTAGATTTGTGAATGGAAAACCATCATTAACAAATAAGTTTGTGCAAACAAAAGGTTTTTTAGAAGAAAAAAAGATTAACAAGTTTATTTACAGAGGAGTTTTTGGTACTCAAAAAAGTGGAGGAATTTTAAATAATGTTTTAGATTTAAAATTCAAAAATATTGCTAATACACACGTTATAAAATTAGGTAA
>QBZF01000018.1 GCA_003282425.1 Prochlorococcus sp. AG-335-A05
GAAATTTAGATTTATATGTAACTTTATTGCTGCATTTTATTATCCAATTCTTATTTTGCTGCGTTATTTTTTCGACCTGTACTGGTCTTAATATCTCACCACCATATTTTATAGCTTCATCAAGTAATAATTTATCTAATTTTTCTCTTCTAATTATCCAAAAAGGTGATTCACCACTAAGGTCTGCAACAACATTATCAGATGACTCCCATCTGAATTCAACAGTCCTGATTTTAGATTCTATTGATTCATGTATATCTAATGGGAGATATTTTTTCATTGAGGATGCCATCCCTCCTGCGCAGGGCTTTATACTTCCAGATGCCTCCTTCTCTAAAATTAAAACTGAATAGCCTTTTTTGGATAAGTTAAGTGCTGTAGAAGATCCTGATAGACCTCCTCCAATAATTATAATGTCGAATTCCTTCAAACTTTTAGAATTTCTTTCTCCTTTTCAAATAATTTAGTTTCTATTAAAGAAATATATTTGTCAGTAAATTTTTGTATCTCTAATTGATTATCTCTTGATACATCTTTTGATATTAAACCTTCTTTCTCATCTTTTTTCTCTTTTTCAACAGCATCCCTTCTAATATTTCTTAGCGCTACTTTACCTTCCTCTGCATATTTAGAAGCTAACTTGCAAAACTCTTTTCTTCTTTCTTCAGTTAATGGTGGGACATTTATTCTTATCACCTTCCCATCATTGTTGGGGGTGATACCTAAATCACTAACTGAGATTGCTTTTTCAATAGTTTGTAGGGAAGAAATATCAAATGGTTGTATTGAAATTGTTTGTGAATCGATAGTTGATATTGAGGCAAGAGATTTGATGGGGGTTTCCGCTCCATAATATTCAACACTTATTCTGTCTAATAATGATGCGTTTGCCCTCCCCGTCCTAATGGTATTAAAGTTTCTTTGAGTGGCTTCAACACTTTTGTTCATACTAGATTGAATTTCTTGTTCTTTCATAATTAGAAATAATTAACTTAAATAAGTTTTAACTTATTAAAGAGCCTATAGGCTCTCCGGCAACAGCTCTGGAGATATTACCTTTTTTAAAAATATCAAAAACCATAATTGGAATATTATTATCTTTGCATAAAGCAATAGCAGTACTGTCCATCACAGCGATTTCATCACTAAGAACCTGTTGATAAGTTAGAGAACAATACTTTTTTGCTTCTTTAAATTTATTAGGATCACGATCATAAACCCCGTCAACTTTTGTCGCCTTCATAACAACTTCAGCGTTTATTTCGGCGGCCCTCAAAGCGGCAGTTGTATCTGTAGTGAAAAATGGATTTCCACAACCACCTCCAAAAACTACAACTCTTCCTTTCTCTAAATGTCTCATTGCTCTTCTTCTAATATAAGGCTCAGCAATTTCTTGCATCTCTATAGCTGTTTGTACTCTAGTTTCAACCCCAACTCTCTCTAATCCATCTTGAAGGGAAATAGCATTCATCACAGTTGCTAACATTCCGACATAATCAGCTGTAGCTCTGTCCATACCATCAGCAGAACCTTTTAGTCCTCTAAATATGTTGCCACCCCCGACAACTATTGCAAGTTGAACTTTATTTGCAATTACCCTCTCAACATCTTCAGCTATTGATTGAACTATCGCAGGGTCTATACCGTACGGTTTATCTCCCATTAGTGCTTCACCACTAAGCTTTAAAAGTACTCTTTTGTAAGTCATTCAATAATCATACTTTTATGACCTTAGCAAGTAAATATACAGAATTTCTTTTTTAGGTTAATAATACTTCCGTCTTTAAACAATTCTCAATCGAAAACCATAAAAACAAATAAAGTTCCTTTGAAATCTTAAAACTCCACACATGCTTGAGCTTTTATTCCTTGCTCCTTAAAAGGATGCCTAATTAATTTCATCTCTGTTACCAGATCAGCTTGATTAATGATTGATTCGGAAGCTCCTCTTCCAGTTAAAACTATGTGATTTTTTCTATTATCTAGACATTTTATAAATGTAATGATTTCTTCTGGAGAAAGATATCCAAGTTTGGTCGCGATATTAATTTCATCAAGGATTATAAGTTTATATGATTCATCTTTTATAAATTTTTTAGCTACATCCCAAGCTTCTTTAACTAATACTTCGTCCCTTACTCTATCTTGTGTTTCCCAAGTAAATCCCTCTCCTAAAGCGTGCCATGAAATATTTGATGATAAATTTTTAAGAGCTTTTTCTTCACCGGTAGTCCAACCACCTTTAATAAATTGAATAATTGCGACTTTATGACCATGTCCAATAGTTCTTAACGCCATTCCTAAAGAAGCAGTTGTTTTCCCTTTCCCATTTCCAGTAAAAACAATTAATAAACCTTTTTTTGTTTTCCTTATTTGTAATCTCTTTGATTGAATATCTTTTCTTTTTTGCATTCTTTTTTTATAAAGATTCTCATCAGTTTCAGGAGATAACTTACCTCCTATTCCAAGTTCTTTAGCCTGAATATCAAGACTATTTATATTTTTTGAAGCGGGTTGTTTCTCATCAGCCATAAAATAACTTTTAACTTTGATTATAGTGATTTAAAAACTTCACGTTTCTTATATTTTGAAAGTGCATTGTTAACAGCTTGTTGTTGATCGCGTTTTGTTATCCAGTGGTGATATGTTTGAGTATGTAGGCTCACGGAATGTCCCATCATTCTTGCTGCAACTGTATCAGGTAGATCATAGAAAATTGTCCTAACAGCCCAAGCATGTCTAAGATCATAGGGTTTTATTTTAAGGGAATAACGTTTAAATTGATCAGTTATTTTTTTCCCAATATTTTGCAAAGTTGTAACTCTAAGATCTCTATTGATTTTTGGAAGTAATTCTGGATCTTTACCTAATTTGCAAAGTTCAAATTTATCTATCCATTTGGGATGAAAAGGCCAAACCTGATGTTCTCCTGTTTTAGTAGTAGGCAAAACTCTAATGATTTTGTCTCCATAATTGGTTAAGGAGCTTAAGTCACAAAAAAATACCTCATGATTTCTTAAACCATATGTAGCCATAAGCCCGAAAACATATTTCCAGGACTTGTTTGGTATCTTGTCCCATAGATTTTCAATTATCTCGTCAGTAGGAAGATCCCTAAAGCTTGCTTTATTTAGACCATAACCTTTGGACATTAATTTCCAATCTTCAGGAAGTTTATGTTCTAAAAATTTTGCCAAAACGCTCAGAGACGTCGCGCATTGTTTTCTGCTTCTGCTCCCTTCTTTATAAGTTTTTAATGTGGTTATAAAAATATTATCTAAATTTTCATTATTAGTATCATTTTGGATGGATATCAATCTTTTAATGTAGGGCTTATAAGAGCTTCTCCAAGTTGTTTTTCTAGTGCTTGTTAAATATTCGTTTTTATTCTCACTAAAAAAATAATTCTCAAAATCATTAAGCCTAGTTAAAAATTTAAATTCTTCTTTTATTTCTTTCTTTTCAGAAAAATTTACCCAATTGATCCAATCAAATTGATTTAATTCTAATTGCAAAATTATCAATTGTAATTTTTTCTTAGCTTCTTCTAAGCCATTAAAATCGGCTTTGAGTCCAAGGGATATTCTTTGAACGGTAAAGTTATTTTTATTATTTTTTGAAGGTAGTGAACCTCTAATGTTTAATTTATTCCCTCTTTTTTCAATTCTAAGTTTGCTTCCTTCAGTAGCAAATTTATCATTGACATTATTAATTTCCTGAATTATGTTCATTAACTTATATAATTACCTTTATAATGACGTTTCCGATGTTTTTTTTCAATCTCCATAAAAATTAATGGAAAAAATAGGCGTCTTATTAATGAATCTTGGGGGGCCCGAAAGGATTACAGATGTAGGCCCATTTTTATATAATTTATTTTCTGATCCTGAAATAATTAGGCTTCCTATTCCAGTATTTCAGAAACCTTTAGCATGGTTAATAAGTACACTTAGAAGTACTACTTCTCAACAGGCTTACCTTTCAATAGGTGGAGGGTCTCCTATTAGAAGAATTACTGAACAACAAGCTAGAGAATTACAAAGCAAACTAAGAGATAAAGGTTTAAATGTTACAACTTATATAGCTATGAGATACTGGCATCCTTTCACAGAATCAGCCATAGCTGATATCAAAGCAGATGGGGTAGATCAAATCGTGGTATTACCTCTATACCCGCACTTTTCTATAAGTACAAGTGGCTCGAGCTTTAGAGAATTAAAAAAATTAAGAGACTCTGATTCTGAGTTTAAAAAAATACCAATGAGATGTGTAAGAAGTTGGTTTAGTCAATCAGGTTACTTAAAATCTATGGTTGAGCTCATTTCGGAACAAATTTCACTATGTGAATCGCCTGATAAAGCACATATCTTTTTTACAGCTCATGGAGTACCTAAAAGTTATGTGGAGGAAGCAGGAGATCCATATAAAGAACAAATAGAAGATTGTTCACTACTAATTATCGATGAACTTGAAAAATATTTAGGTCATTCCAATTCTTACACTTTGTCCTATCAAAGTAGGGTAGGTCCAGTTGAATGGTTAAAACCATACACAGAAGAAGTTTTGACAGACCTTGGTAAAGCTAAGATAAATGATTTAATTGTAGTCCCTATAAGTTTCGTAGGGGAACATATTGAAACTTTACAGGAAATTGATATTGAATACAAAGAAATTGCTGAAAAAGCAGGTATTGTTAATTTTAGGAGGGTAAAAGCCTTAAATACACACCCTACCTTTATTGATGGTCTTAGTGATCTAGTTATTTCTTGCCTAGAAGGACCGATAGTTAATATAGAGAAAGCTTCTGAGTTGCCTGAGAAAGTTAAACTTTACCCTCAGGAAAAATGGCAATGGGGATGGAATAATAGTTCAGAAGTTTGGAACGGAAGGGTCGCAATGATAGTTTTTCTTATACTTTTTATTGAACTCATCTCAGGTTCAGGGCCTCTTCATAGATTAGGGATTTTATAGATAATATATTATAAAAAATATATCTAAAACTTAATCAAGTGTAATTAAATTTCTAAGTAATTTTTGACAGTACATTTCCAAAATGGGCAATATTTTTTAATTAAGTTTATTATTTAAGTAGATTTATTTTCTTTAGTGACGCTTACTTCGACATCTTTAACAAAAGATGATTCAGAAAAAAATTACCCCATATGGATTACAGGTGCTGAAGCACTAATGGATTCACTAAAAGTTCATGATGTAAAAGTGATATTTGGATATCCAGGCGGCGCCATACTTCCTATTTATGATGCGGTACATAAAGCAGAAAATGATGGATGGTTAAAACATTACATGGTAAGACATGAGCAGGGAGGATCCCATGCTGCAGATGGATATGCCAGGTCAACAGGTGAGGTAGGGGTTTGTTTTGGTACTTCAGGTCCAGGGGCTACGAATTTAGTAACAGGTATTGCAACAGCTCAAATGGATTCAGTTCCATTGGTAGTAGTTACTGGCCAAGTTCCAAGACCTGCTATTGGAACGGATGCTTTTCAAGAGACTGATATTTTTGGAATTACACTCCCTATCGTTAAACATTCATGGGTTGTAAGGGACCCGTCTGATATAGCAAAAGTAGTTTCAGAGGCGTTTTTTATTGCTTCTTCTGGAAGACCCGGCCCAGTTTTAATTGATATACCAAAAGATGTGGGTCAAGAATTCTTTAATTATGAAAGAATTTTACCTGGTGAGATTATTCCTAAGGGTTTTAAAAGGAATGGAGAAATTAACGACGCTGATATCAGCCAGGCTATTGAATTGATTCAAGAATCTTCAAGACCTTTGTTATACATAGGAGGTGGAGCAATATCCTCAGGTGCTCATGAGGGAGTGGAAACCTTAGCTAAAAATTATCAAATTCCAGTGACTACTACGTTAATGGGAAAAGGAGTCTTTGACGAGAGGGATGACTTATCAGTTGGAATGTTGGGAATGCATGGAACCGCATATGCAAACTTTGCAGTCACGGAATGTGATCTTTTAATTGCTGTAGGTGCGAGATTTGATGATAGGGTTACGGGGAAATTAGATACATTCGCCCCATCTGCAAAGGTTATTCACATTGATATCGATCCTGCAGAAGTTAATAAAAATAGACGTGTTGATGTTGCTATTGTTTCGGATGTAGCTAAAGCTCTTTATAAAATTAATGAAAAATCTTTTATTAATAAAACCTCCTGCAATACAAAAAATTGGCTAGAAAAAATTAATTTTTGGAAAAATAAGCATCCTTTATTTATTCCTCCAGAAGAAGGTGAAATTTATCCTCAAGAAGTTCTTTTGAAAGTAAGGGATTTTTCTCCTGAAGCCTTCATCACAACTGATGTAGGTCAACATCAAATGTGGGCTGCTCAGTATCTAAGGAATGCCCCTAGAAGATGGATAAGTAGTGCTGGTTTAGGAACGATGGGCTTTGGATTGCCAGCAGCCATGGGAGTAAAGGCTGCTCTGCCTAACGAGGAGGTTATCTGCATCGCTGGAGATGCAAGTGTTTTGATGAATATACAAGAATTGGGTACTTTATCTCAATATGGCTTAAATATTAAATTAGTGATCATAAATAATCGCTGGCAGGGGATGGTAAGACAGTGGCAAGAAAGCTTTTATGATGAAAGGTACTCCTCCTCTGATATGAGTTGTGGAGAACCTGATTTCGTTAAACTCGCGGAATCGTTTGGAGTAAAAGGTTTCTTAATTTCAGAGAGGAAACAATTATTAAATGAGTTTAAATCTGCTTTAGTTTTTGATGGACCAGCCTTAATAAATGTACGAGTGAGGAGAGGTGAAAATTGCTATCCAATGGTTCCTCCAGGTAAAAGTAATGCTCAAATGGTGGGTTACGTGAACAGTGAAAGCTAATTTTTGTGCAAATATACAAAATTAAAATTATTAACTGAATTAATATAGATACTTAAATTGAAAAAAATAACTTCTTTTTTAATTATTTTTTTTCTATTTGTTTTGTATCCAATTAGAACTTATTCTGCTGAAATTCTTCAGATAAATAACTCAAGTAGTATTTTAGTAGGAGATCAAAACAGAGATCTTCCAATCAAATTATTTTGTGTAGAAATTAATAATGAAGATGATGAAAAAATTGCTTTAAAACTGCTGAAGAAAGAATTTCCGAGAGGAAGTAAAGTCAAAATAAAACCTATTGGTTTCAAAGAAAATATATTAATAGCTAAGGTTTTTGATATTAATGAAACTAAAGAAATGTCAGATTTATTAATTGCAAAAAATTTATCAAAGCAGACCTGTCAAAATTAAAATTTGCTAAGAACTTATAAAATTCCATTGCCGTAAATATGTTTTAGTTCTTCTCCAAGAATGAAAGTTATGATTTGATTCATATGTGCATAAGTTAGAGATATCAATATTTGTATTAGATATATTTTCTTTTAAAAGTTCAATATGAGCATACTTTTTAAGATTTAAAGGAATTAAATCGTTTTTTTGTGATTTTACTGACTCTTTTGAATTTTGTGATATCTCCATAGAATCCGAAAATGAAATTGCTTTTTTAGAAGCAGCTTTTTTATGAAAATTTTGAAGAGTTTTATCATCTATTAGATAATTTTTTTTTGATATTGATGGACCTATTGCTACAAGCATATCTTCTTTTGAACATCCTTTATCATAAAAGATTTTGATGAGTTTTTTTATTATTTTGTTTTCTAACCCCTTTCTTCCGCAATGTATTGCAGCAACAAGTCTTTTTTTCTTGTCAGCAAATAAAATAGGCATACAATCTGCTGTGTATATCCATAAATTTTGATTTTGTTTATCAGAAACTATTCCATCAGCCTCTACTCTTCCCTTCTCTAGAGTCTTTGATCCGACAACTATTTGATTGCTATGTATTTGATTTAAAACGCAATTCTTATTGTTTAACTTAAGACGATTTGATAGAAGTGAAAGATTGATTTCAGAACTCGTTTTGGTAAAAAAACCATGTTTAAAGTTATTTTCAAGAAAAGTAGGAGATAAATAATACTTTAATTTTTTGTCTTTTATCGTAAACTCATTTTCTTGAAAATATTTTTGGCTAAAAGACATGATATTAGCCTTATGAAATTAGTTCAACATCTTTTAAAATCCAAAAACCAGCGAATTTTTCAATATATGGAGTTGATTGTATGGATATAAACTGATAACCATAAGAATCTTTTTTAGTTTGAGTGAATTTATCATTTAATACCTTGGCATCTTTTTCTTGTAAATCTGTTACTAACCATTTATCATCTTCTGAGGCTTCAAGTATAAGTTGGTTCTGTTCTATTACCAGTTTGACAGGCTCTAAACTACTAAACCAAGCGGCAAGAGCAAGTGATCTGTCTTTACTAAACAGTCTAAGGCCAGGTACTAAGTTCTCATTCTTTATTGAACTCTGGATTGGGAAAATATCTCCAAATTCAATAGGCCAATTTTTAGATAATTTTAATTCCTCTATAGAAATTTCCGAGATTGTTAATGCATCACCTCTCACAGCCTCAGGCAAAGGTTTAGGATCATTAAGAATATTAGATGTAAAGGTTGGAGCTAATACTCCTCTTACATATCCTTTCTCTAAAGGATATATCTCTTGTTCGAGAAATTCGATTCTGTCAAATAATTCATAAGTCCTTCTGCTAACAAGAGCCTCAATTCCTATATTCTCAATAGATTTTTTAATTATTGATTTCATTGATGCTCTCCAAAATCTTATTTTTAATGGCTTTGCCCAACCTTCTCTTTCTGCATCATTCAGAGCTTCATTTAAAGCTTTTGTGAGCCATAAAGAATTAACTTCGTTTGCGGGACA
Source organism: Prochlorococcus sp. AG-335-A05 (assembly GCA_003282425.1). GTDB lineage: Bacteria > Cyanobacteriota > Cyanobacteriia > PCC-6307 > Cyanobiaceae > Prochlorococcus_A. The sequence goes on from QBZF01000018.1 coordinate 8,816, forward strand.
TACTTTATTCCACAAAAATATTTTCTCTGTTTTAAAGCTTTTTGAAGATGAAATAATTAATTCCCATCTTTTTTTACCATTTTTTTCGATAATTGGCCTCGAATAAAAGTCCAACTCCCAATTTGATATTTTAAGTTCTTTATTCGAAATTATTTTTTCATTGATGGTCATTTTTGTAAATCTTTTTTATCAAAAAGTGACTTAGTTTTTAGAGACCTTTCAGAGGCTTCAACCATAACTTTTTCTTTATCAATGATTAATTCTCCAGGAGTGTTCTCTAACAAAGCTGTATTTAAACCAATTCTTCCTCTTTCCAAGTCAATTTCTGTTATTAGTGCCTTTATAAACTCACCCTCCACGAAAATCTCTCTTAAATTCCGGATGGATCCATTTGTTATGGAGGATTGATGAAGAAGCCCGCTTGCCCCTCCTAAATCAATAAAGAAGCCATATGGTTTTATTGCTAAAACTTCACCCTCAATTAATTGTCCTAATTTTAGATCTGCAAATTTAGAAACTAATAGTGCTTTTTTTTCTGATAAAACAAGTTTCCGTGTCTCTGGATTTACTTCTAAAAATGCAACTTTTAAATTTTTACTAACTAAAGATTGATAATCTTGACCATTTTCAAGTTGTGAACGTGGAATAAATCCTCTTAATCCATCAACATCGCAAGTAAGTCCTCCTCTATTAAAACCATTGATTGTAACTTGTATTAATTCTCCATTTTTCGCAGAACTTGCAACTTTTTCCCAACTTTGTCTAAGAATTAATGCTCGTGCACTTACTGTGACCATGCCATCAGCATTCTGTTCTTTTATTACTAAAACTTCCATTTCTAAACCAATAGAAAATTTTTCTTTGAAATTTGTAATTACTCCTAATCCACATTCTTTTTTTGGCATGAAACCAGGTGCTTTACCACCAATGTCTATATACAAACCATCACTTTCTAATGCTATTACTTTCCCCTTAATTGTCTCTCCTGTTGTACCTATCGGCTCATTCTCGTTTAACGCTTCTAAAAAGGCACTTTCGTCAAAATCAAATTCATCAACTTTTCTTTCTATGATGAAATATTCATCCTCATCTTGTAAAGTTAAAGGTTTTTCTAACTCCTTGTAACTTATATTTTCAAAATTATTATTATAGGAATAACTTTCTTTTACTTCATTTATTGGGGCTTCAATAATTTTAGGCTTTACAGCACTTATTTCAGTTTTGACTTCTTTTGTAGAATTTTGATTACCATCAACAACTTCTTCCTTCTTACTAATAGTATCCTTTTTGCTTAGGTGAAGGACCTGAAGTGGCTTCTTAAAATTGTTTTTGTCGCCCTTAATTTTCTTATTATTTTGGGCATTTTTATCACTAACTCCCTTCATAGGTAAAATAAGAGTAATTTAATATTAACTTATTCTAAATGTTAGTACTCACAATTAAAAATGATGAACTTTAAATCAATACCTAGCGAATTTGAGTATTTATCATGGCCTGAGGTAAAAAATATTTCAAAAGATATAAGATCAACAATTATCTGGCCATTTGGAGCGGTAGAACAACATGGCCCTCATTTACCTTTAGCTACAGATAGTATTTTTGTTGATGAGATAATTTGCGAAGTTTTTAAATTGATTCCGTCTGACACACCAATAAAAAAACTTCCAACGCAATATATAGGTTTTTCTCCAGAACATAAGGGATTTGCTGGAACTATATCTCTTTCTTCAAATTTAATAACTTTATTAATAAAAGAAGTCGGAGTCCAATTAGCGGATATGGGGTTTAAAAGATTGATACTAATAAATGCACATGGAGGTCAAATTTCTTTACTTAACACCGCAGCAAGAGAATTAAGAAGTGCTGCTCCTAAACTTTCAATCTTTCCTTGCTTTTTATGGAAAGGAGTTGATGGATTAAGTGAACTGTTAACAAAAAACGAAATTGAGAATGGATTACATGCATCCTTAGCTGAAACTAGTTTGATGATGGCTTTAAAATCTAAACTTGTGGGAGATGAAAGACCTTGTGAAGGTATTGAAATGCAAATTCCAGAGGGTTGGAGTTTGGAGGGAAATGCTCCAACTGCTTGGTTTACAGAAGATTTAAGTAAATCTGGAGTAATAGGGGATAGTAAAGGGTCAAATAAAGAGCTAGGTAATAGTTTAAAGAGCTTATTAGTTAATCACTGGTTTAAATTAATTATGAATCTTATGAAATCAGACTGGCCAAATTCAAAGTAAATAATCATTATTAATTCAACAATATCGTTTAACAATTGAAACTATTTTCATCATATTTAAATAAACTCACTATAATTGTGTAAAACTTAAGCATAATGAGCTAAAGATTACTGACATGCAAACACTCGAATCTAATAAAAAAACTAGTCTAGAAAATTCTATTGATTTACCCGACTTTACTACTGATTCTTACAAAGACGCTTATAGCAGGATAAATGCGATAGTTATTGAAGGTGAACAAGAGGCTCATGATAATTACATTTCCTTAGCAACATTAATTCCTAACGAATTAGAGGAGTTAACCAAACTAGCGAAAATGGAGCTTAAACACAAAAGGGGCTTTACTGCATGTGGAAGAAATTTAGGTGTTCAAGCTGACATGATTTTTGCTAAAGAATTCTTTTCCAAACTACATGGTAATTTTCAAGTTGCGTTATCTAATGGCAAGACAACTACATGCCTATTAATACAGGCAATTTTAATTGAAGCTTTCGCTATATCTGCATATCACGTTTACATAAGGGTTGCTGATCCTTTTGCAAAAAAAATTACCCAAGGTGTTGTTAAAGATGAATATCTTCATTTAAATTACGGACAAGAATGGCTAAAAGAAAATTTAGCGACTTGTAAAGATGAGCTAATGGAAGCGAATAAAGTAAATCTTCCATTAATTAAGAAGATGTTGGATCAAGTCTCTGAAGATGCTTCAGTATTAGCTATGGATAGGGAAGAATTAATGGAAGAATTCATGATTGCCTACCAAGATACACTCCTTGAAATAGGTTTAGATAATAGAGAAATTGCAAGAATGGCTATGGCAGCTATAGTCTAATTTATTTATAAATTTAATTAGTCGATTCAAAAATAATTTTTATCTATATTAGTTAATAGCACTGTGCTATTGTTCATATCAATAAATAGATTCCATTAATAAGGTAATCAATGTTTGGGCTAATAGGTCATTCAACTAGTTTTGAAGATGCAAAAAGAAAGGCTTCATTATTGGGCTTTGATCATATTGCCGATGGTGATTTGGATGTATGGTGCACAGCTCCACCTCAATTAGTGGAAAATGTAGAAGTTAAAAGTGCTACAGGGATATCCATAGAGGGTTCTTATATTGATTCCTGTTTCGTTCCTGAAATGCTTACAAGATTTAAAACGGCAAGAAGAAAAGTATTAAATGCGATGGAATTAGCTCAAAAAAAAGGTATTAATATTACCGCTTTAGGAGGATTCACTTCTATTATCTTTGAAAATTTTAATCTCCTTCAATATAAGCAGATTAGGAATACCTCACTTGAATGGGAAAGGTTTACAACTGGGAATACTCATACTGCGTGGGTTATTTGCAGGCAATTAGAGATAAATGCTCCTAGAATTGGAATTGATCTAAAAAGTGCAACAGTTGCTGTAGTTGGTGCTACAGGTGATATTGGCAGTGCTGTTTGTCGATGGTTAATTAATAAAACAGGAATTGGGGAACTCCTTTTGGTAGCAAGGCAAAAGGAACCTTTGAATTCTTTGCAAAAAGAATTAAATGGTGGAACTGTCAAAAATCTAGAAGAAGCATTACCTGAAGCAGATATTGTTGTATGGGTTGCAAGTATGCCAAAGACCATGGAAATTAATACCAATAATCTTAAACAGCCATGTTTAATGATTGATGGAGGGTATCCAAAGAATCTAAATGAAAAATTTCAAGGTAATAATATACATGTTGTGAAAGGAGGTATAGTAAAGTTCTTCAATGATATAGGTTGGAATATGATGGAACTAGCGGAAATGCAAAATCCTCAGAGAGAAATGTTTGCTTGTTTTGCAGAAGCAATGATTTTAGAATTTGAAAAATGTCATACAAACTTTAGCTGGGGAAGAAATAATATATCTCTCGAGAAAATGGAGTTTATAGGAGCTGCTTCTGTAAAGCATGGCTTCTCTGCAATTGGCCTAGATAAGTATCCAAAAGTATTAGCAGTTTGAATCATGCCAAGACGTTATCTTCTTGATTTTGAAAAACCTCTTGTCGAGCTTGAGAAGCAAATAGAGCAAATTAGAGAATTAGCAAGAGATTCAGAAGTAGATGTTAGTCAACAGTTACTGCAACTAGAAACACTTGCTACAAGAAGAAGAGAGGAAATTTTTAGATCCTTAACTCCTGCTCAGAAAATACAAGTAGCCAGACATCCACAAAGACCAAGTACTTTGGATTTTATTCAAATGTTTTGTGATGATTGGACTGAATTACATGGAGATAGAAATGGAGGAGATGATATGGCTTTAATTGGAGGTTTAGGTTCGATAAATAATCAACCGGTGCTTTTATTGGGTCATCAGAAAGGAAGAGATACGAAGGAAAATGTAGTTAGAAACTTTGGGATGGCAAAACCGGGAGGTTATAGAAAAGCTTTAAGGTTAATGCAGCATGCTGATAGATTCTCATTGCCTATTCTTACTTTTATTGATACCCCTGGTGCATATGCTGGCCTTTCTGCAGAAGAACAAGGTCAAGGAGAAGCCATAGCTAGAAATCTAAGAGAAATGTTCGGCTTTCAAGTTCCAATAATTGCCACTATTATTGGTGAAGGGGGGTCTGGAGGAGCTCTTGGAATTGGAGTGGCTGACAGGCTATTGATGTTTGAACACAGTGTTTATACCGTTGCTAGTCCAGAAGCTTGTGCCTCAATTCTTTGGAGAGATGCTGCAAAAGCTTCTGAAGCTGCAACAGCGTTAAAAATAACTGGACAAGATCTTCTTGAATTGGGTGTAATAGATGAAGTTTTATCAGAACCTGCAGGTGGTAATAACTGGGCTCCTATAGAGGCTGGAAATACTTTAAAAGGTGCTATTGAACGGAATCTTAGTGAATTATTGGAGTTGAGTAAAGAGGAACTTTTAGAACAAAGATATTCAAAATTCAGGGTTTTGGGAAAATTTATTGAATCAAATAATTTCGAAGGAATTCAGGAAGAATTACCTCAAATAACAGAATAAATTGAAATTAGCATACATTACAGGAGCTACTAAAGGTATTGGAAGAGCTACAGCAGTAACTTTCGCAAATGCTGGTTGGGATTTAATCTTACTAGCAAGAGATTTAGAAATGTTGGAAATGCTTAGAGATGAACTATCAGATACAGGGTCAACAATTAATCTTGTAAAGTGCAATTTATCTAATGCAAATGAAATAGATAATTCAATTAACGAATCAATAAAAAAATATGGGTGCCCTGCCGTTTTAATAAATAATGCTGGATGTGCTTTTAATGGGAATTTAGTTGAAATGCCTTTGACAAAATGGCAAGAAATAATTCAAATTAACCTCACAAGTATATTTCAAATATGTAGTTTAATTGTCCCTAAAATGAGAAAAAATGGAGGTTTGATTATTAATGTCAGTAGTCATGCTTCTTATAATGCTTTCCCTCAGTGGGGTGCTTATTGCGTATCAAAATCTGCTTTAGCGATGTTTACAAAGTGTCTTAGAGAAGAAGAGAGATCTAACTCGATAAGAGTCTGCACAATTACTTTAGGTTCAGTTAATACACCTCTATGGGAGACGGAATCAATAAAATCAGATTTCGATAGATCATCTATGCTTTCTTCTACTAACGTTTCAAATACAATTTTATATATTGCAGAACAACCAGAATCACAATTAATTGAAGACCTAACTCTTATGCCTTCAGGAGGTGCTTTTTAAACACCATAATTCCGATTTGAAATGTTTATACAGTCATCTTTTTTTATTTTGTATGATCTCTTATGAACATTCAAATGTGATATAGTGTATAGGCAATATACCTTCTAAGTAGATAAAGTAATTAAGTTTGCAGACTATTTTCTGATAACAATTCTATGACCTCTACATTACCTAACGACAATCTTAAGAAAAATTTTGGTGATCAAATTAGCAATAAATTAATTTCTGAAATAATCAGGGATCGAATTAAATTAAACAAAAAAAGATTCCACGCTAATGATAATATTTCTGACTTCATCAATCCAGGAGAACTAGAAATTTTACAGAAAGAAGTTGCTTCTAAAGTTAGAGATCTATTGAAGTCTTTGGTAATAGACATCGATAATGATCATAACTCTCAAGAGACTGCTGAAAGAGTTGCAAAAATGTATTTACAAGAAGTTTTTAAAGGAAGATATCATAAAAGGCCTAATGTTACAGACTTTCCTAATGCCAAAAAATTAGATGAAATTTATACTTTAGGACCAATAAGTGTTCGCTCTGCTTGCTCTCATCATATGGTTCCTATTATTGGTGATTGCTGGATTGGAATTAAGCCTGGAGATAAAGTAATTGGAATTTCAAAATTTTCGAGAGTAGCTGACTGGGTCTTTTCTAGACCACATATTCAAGAGGAAGCAGTAATGATTCTGGCTGATGAGATTGAACGTTTATGTGAACCAAAAGGTTTAGCAATTCTTGTTAAAGCTAAGCACTATTGCATGTGTTGGAGAGGTGTAAAGGAACCCAACACTAGTATGATTAATTCTATTGTAAGGGGAGATTTTAGACATGATATAAGCCTAAAACAGGAATTCTTTGAGCTAGTCAAACAACAACCTAATGGATTGTCCTGCTATTAAATTAGCTGAAAAAATTGATTAGTTATATTTTTAAGTTTATTACATAGGGAATATTTTATTTCTTTATTTCTTGAATAATTTGTTTTGTTTTTTCTAGATCTTTTATCCCTGGGGAGGTTTCAACGCTACTAGAAATATCAATACCATTTGGTTTTATATTTTTTAGAATCTCACCTACCCATTCTGTCGAAACGCCTCCAGCAATCCACCAAGGTTTGCTGAAACTTAAATCTTCTAAATATTGTTGTTTTATTCTTTTCCCCGAACCACCATATGTTTCTTTATTCCACGAATCTAAAAGTATTGCATCTATAAAGTTTTCATAAGGTTTAATCTTTTCAAGATCTTTTTTATTTTTTATTCTAAAAGCTTTCCATAAGCCAACGTCCGGAATTCGTTTTTTTAATTTTTGACAATAATCAATATCCTCATCTCCATGAAGTTGAATTATAGTTTCGTTTGGTTCTCCTAAAAACCCATTAATAATTGAATCAATAGGACTATTTTTTACAACTGAAACTCTCTCAATATTTGGATATAAATCTTTTAAAGTTTTGAAGATTACTTTTTTCTTTTCTGGGGAAATATATCTTGGAGATTCATCAACCGAAATGATACCTATTGCATTAGTTCCTAATTTGGCTACTTGAACAGCTTGTTCAATGGAAGTTATTCCGCAAATTTTAACTAAAGTTTTGGTCTCAAGCATATCTTTATCTTATAGGTAGAATTAATATTATTTATAAATATAACGGAGATTATTTTTGAGGAGTTTGCAAATTTTTAAAATAAGGGGAATTCCCTTTAAATTACATCCTTACTGGTTTGCAATCCTTTTTTTATTTTCATGGAGTATTTCTAATCAAGTTAATTTAACTTCTGGTGAAATTTATACTATTAAGGAAGCTTGGTTAATTGGTTTCTTAACTTCTTTTTTTTTATTAAGCACGATCATATTCCATGAGGTCTTCCATACTTTTGTTTCGATAAATCAAGGAGTAAAAATAAAAAATATTACCTTTTACTTCTTAGGAGCAGTGTTGCAAATAGAAAAGGATTGTCAAACAGCTTTGGGTAATATAAAAATCTCGATAGTAAGACCTATATTATGTTTCTCGACAGCATTAATTCTTATTTTGATTAGTAATCCTACTGAATCCAACGAACAAATATTCACAAATATATTGAACAGAGTAGCCAT
>QBZF01000019.1 GCA_003282425.1 Prochlorococcus sp. AG-335-A05
TAAGAACTATACAATTATTTATTTAATACTTTTAATCAAATAAATTAAAAAACATAGTGCAAAGTAAAATAATATATATTATTTGGATCCATTAAAAGAGTCTTACAAAATTCAATTAAATAATGAGGGAATTAAAAACTATTGGTATTACCGGCGCATCAGGAGCATTAGGGAAAGAATTAACAAAAATATTTCGGGGGAAAGGATATAAAGTTATAGGATTTACTCATAGTAAAAATAATTTTGAAATAAACAACGACTCTCCCAATGAATGGATTGAATGGCAATGTGGGAAAGAATTCTTATTAAAAAAGCACTTAAAAAAAATTGATATCTTAATTTTGAACCATGGAATCTACGATGTAAGTAAAGAAAATTTAAATTATGAAAATTCAATAGAAATAAATGCTTTAAGTAAATTAAAATTTCTAAATTTATTTGAAGAAATTACTTTCAAAAACAACTCATCAATTGCAAAGGAAATTTGGATAAATACCTCAGAAGCAGAAATATTGCCAGCTTTAAATCCTTCCTACGAAATAAGTAAATCACTTATCGGTCAATTAGTTTCCTTTAAAAAAAACCTTCTAGACAATCATGAGAAAAAAAAATTAAAAATTAAAAAAATTATTTTAGGTCCTTTCAAGTCAGAATTAAACCCTATCGGAATTATGAGCGCAGAATTTGTATCTAATAACATTTACAATTTTGCGAATTTAAATTTTTTTTTAATAATCATTAGCCCTAACCCTCTTTCCTACATTCTGTTTCCAATTAAAGAATTATATTTTTTTTTATATTGTAAATTTTTAAAAATATCTAAGATTAGTAACTAAAAATCTCTGTCTGTCAAAATTTCTATACCATCTTTCATTACAACGATTGTATGTTCCCATTGTGCTGATAAATTTCCATCTTTTGTTATTACTGTCCATTTATCATTTAGAGTTTTACAATACTTGGTACCTTGATTAACAATAGGTTCTACGGCTAATGTCATACCTTCACGAAGAACAACATTAGGTAATTCGTTAGTTCGGAAATTAAAAACAGATGGCTCTTCATGAAGGTTTCGACCTACGCCATGACCTGTATAGTCCTCAACTACACTGAATCCATTGGATTTAACAATATCTTCTATTGCACCGGCAATATCAAGCAGAGTATTACCTGATTTAATTTTCGAAAGTCCCGCAAACAACGCTTTAAGGGCTACATCACTAAGTTTTTGGGCTTTCTCACTTACTTCACCTACACAAATAGAGATACAACTATCTCCATGAAAGCCATCTAGATAAGCACCAGTATCAATTTTAACAAGATCTCCATCTTTAATTATTTTATTTTTGTTTGGTATACCATGAACAACTTCATTATTAATACTTGAACAAATACTTGATGGGAATCCATGATAACCCTTAAAACTTGGCACAGCACCCATCTCTCTTATCCTCTTTTCCGCAAAATCATCCAAATCTTTTGTACTCATTCCTGGTTTTATAAGGTCATTTATTTCTCTCAAAACTGTTCCAACAATCCTACTCGATTTTTTCATCAAATTTATTTCCCTTGAAGACTTTATTTCGATTCCTCTTCTTCTTTGGATAAAAGGAACTTGATCATTGGATTTAGAATTATTTTTATTTAATAAAAGATCTGCAAAATGTTTCATTGGAATAAATAATAGTATTAGGTAAATGCGATCGAAATAGCCATAGTTTGCATGGCCACCTCAAAAACAAATAGTAAGAAAATCAGAAAATGAAGTTTATTACCAATTCTAGGCAATTTCATAAATCTTTGGCACCTTGGGTTTTCCTCCCATTGTTCATTTCAGCTTTAACAGGCACATTCTATAGGATCTGTAAAGATTTATTAGGCTACTCAAGAGATGAAGTTCACTGGTTAATGTCTCTACACGAAGGTGAGTGGCTTGGAGATAATGGAGAGCTAATATACGTAATCTTAAATTCTTTAGGACTTATTTGGATGCTAATAACTGGGTTTCAAATGTTTTCAAAAAAAATTTCATTTCCTAAAAAGGTTACTAAAGGCGAGTCGAAAGGTTAAAATGATATTCTTGTAGAATTATTGTGCATAAAATGGCAAAAGAGAAACAAGGAACTGAGTCAGAAATCATTAATGAAACTGACATTACCACAGAATTGACTGTTGAGAATCAAGGTAAAGAATTAATTACCCAAACAAATTTAAGTTCATCAAATTTAATCAAGGAATTTGAAAGAGAACAATTAAAAAAACAACTGCCCGAAATATATGTTGGAGATACTGTTAAAGTTGGAGTAAAAATTACAGAAGGTAACAAAGAAAGGGTTCAACCTTACGAAGGAGTTGTAATTGCGAAGAGACATGGTGGACTCAATCAGACCATTACAGTAAGAAGGATTTTTCAAGGCATTGGAGTGGAAAGAGTATTTATGCTACATAGTCCTCAAGTTGCCTCTCTAAAAGTAGAACGTAGAGGTAAAGTAAGAAGAGCTAAGCTATTCTATCTACGAGATAGAGTAGGAAAAGCTACTCGCGTAAAACAACGCTTTGATCGATAAGGTTGTAAAGTTATTTCAACCTAACGGTCATAAAGGCGCTTATAATATTCTTTATTGCGTCGTTAGTTCAGTTGGTAGAACGCAGGTCTCCAAAACCTGATGTCGGGGGTTCAAGTCCTCCACGGCGCGTTTGGATCAACATTTTGTAAATTATTTTTTTCATTTAGATGGAGTTAGATCTTCAACCTGGGGACGTAGTTAAAGTCCTCGAATCAGCTGCTCTAGGATGGGTTCGTGCAAGAGTCATTAGAGTAAAATCTGGTGGAAGAGTTGTTGTTCAAAGCGATCAAGGCAGAGAATTTACAGCTCGAGGTAATCAAGTTCGATTAATTGAACCAGCAGGCTTTAGGCCGTAAAGAAAAATTAACAAGTTCCGTTTTAAAAAAGAAACTAAACAATTTCTTTAAATACCAATTTATGAATTTTTTTATTACAACAACATTAATAAAGTATTATGATTTGATAATTTTAAACTCAGTTATCTAATTAAATTAGAATAAAATTCTGGGACCGTAGTTCAACTGGTTAGAGCACCGCCCTGTCACGGCGGAAGTTGCGGGTTCGAATCCCGTCGGTCCCGTTCTTTTCTAAAGGAAATTGGAAAATCGTTTAAGGTTAGCACCCAGTCCAACTGGTTTATTACACATAGGTACAGCAAGAACAGCTTTATTTAATTGGTTATATGCCAGAAAAATAAAGGGGAAATTTCTGATTCGAATTGAAGATACAGATATCGTACGATCTAAATCTGAATATACAACAAATATATTAAATGGATTAAATTGGCTAGGACTTAATTGGGATGAAGAGCCCATTAACCAAAGCAAACGAGTTTCTGTTCACAAAAATTATATTAAAAGACTTTTAGAGAGTGGAGCTGCATATAGATGTTTCACTTCAGAAAGTGAGATCCTCGATCTTAGGGAAAAACAAAAAGAAAGTGGTTCGCCACCTAAGCACGATAATAGACATAGAAATCTTACGAGAAAGGAGATTAAAGAATTTATATCTCAAGGAAGATCATCTGTAATAAGGTTTAAAATTGATGAAGAAACAGAGATCAAATGGGAAGATCAGATTAGAGGCGAAATTAAATGGCAAGGCAAGGATCTCGGGGGCGATTTAGTTTTATCAAGAAGAGCTTTCGGTGATGAGATAGGAAATCCTCTATATAATCTTGCTGTTGTTGTAGATGACAATTTTATGAATATAACTCATGTTGTAAGAGGTGAAGATCATATCTCAAATACTGCAAAACAAATATTGATTTATAAAGCTTTAAATTTTAAATTACCAATTTTTTCTCATACTCCTCTAATTTTAAATAGCGAAGGTAAAAAGCTTTCTAAACGTGATTCTGTAACTTCTATCGATGAATTCAAAGAGATGGGATACTTGCCTGAGGCTTTAGCCAATTACATGGCATTTTTAGGATGGTCTATAAAATCCCCTGAGAGTGAAATTCTTTCCTTATCAGAGATATCTAAAGTTTTTAATTTGTCAGATGTAAATAAAGCTGGTGCCAAATTTAATTGGGAAAAACTTAATTGGATTAATTCCCAATACATCAAGAAAATGGAATTGACACAATTATGTAAATTTATTAAGAAGTACTGGAACGAAATGGGTTGGGAATCTCCTTCTACAGAATGGGATTTGAAATTGACAAATTTAATTCAAGACTCAATGATTCTACTAAAGGATGCAATTGATCAATCAAAACCCTTTTTTATCTTGTCCCAAATGAAAAAAGAGGGGGAAGAATTTCTGGAAAGTAAAAAAGAGGTAAAAGAATCGTTGAGGTACATCCTTTTTTATTTAAAAGAAGCAAATATAACTAAGGTTAATAAGGATAACGCTCGAGAAATAATCAATAAAATTACAGTTAACCACTCCATCAAAAAAGGGATTTTAATGAAATCATTGAGAGTAGCTTTTTTTGGGTGTCTAAGGGGACCAGATTTAATTCAAAGTTGGGAATTATTCTCTGAGAACAAAACTGATATTCCTCTTATTGAAAGATGTATTATTTAACTATATTCCTTATCAATTAAATTCAGAAAATTCGCTAAAGGTCTTGCCGTAAGTCCTTGAATACCAACTGTCATCAATATTGTTAGAAATACCAAACCTTGGAGACGACCCGCACCAAGTACTCCTGCCTGCTCAAGTCTTATTGAAAAAAGAGAGGCGACAGCAGCGGTAACTATCCCTCTAGGCGCTAGCCAAGATAAAAAAACCCTTTGTTTTACATCTAATTCTCCTCCCATAGTTGCCAGTGATATGGAAATCGGACGTACAATTATCATCAACATTAATACGCAGATAATACCCCCCCAACCTAGTGGACTTAATTCTCCCCAAGAGACATCAGATGCCAGAAGTGGGAAGAGAACAGTTATAGCTAGTTGAGCTAATTCTCCAATCAAATTATCTAATCTTTCTTTATCAATAATTTCTCTTTTACCTACAACAAATCCTGCAGCAACAGAGGCGGGTAAACCTGATTCAGGCAGAATATATTCACAAATTCCATACACAAGAAAAATAAACCCTAATGTAACCTGAAGCTCAATTCCAAATGATGCCTCGTTTTTTATTTTCTTTAAAATTTCAGAAAGTAACCATCCGGAACTGATACCTATCAAAACCCCTCCACCTAATCTTTGCATTAAAGCAATAAAAACCTCCTTAATTCCATGTAAATCTCCCAATATTAGTTCTAATAGCAATAAAGCGAGAACTGCCCCAATGGGTTCAAGAACCAATCCCTCAGCTTTGAGGACCTCTGATAGTGGAGAGACTAATTTTATTTGGTCTACTAAGGGTGAAACCACTGTTGGTCCAGTAGCAAGAACAATTGCACTATATACCCCAGCTACTGGCCATGATAGTCCTGCTAGCCAATGAGCTATGAATATTCCTGCTGATAATGAAATAAATAATCTTATTAACGAAATTCTTAGGACAGTATTTCTAATATTTCCTTCAGGTAATTTTAAATTTAATCCGCCTTCAAATAAAACCAAACAAACTAAAAGTCCAACTATAGTTTCAAGTCCCTGTCCAAGATCAAGTGGCTCAACAAGCCCTAAACCTGAGCGCCCAATGAATAATCCAGAAATTAATAAAATTACTACACTTGGAAATCCAGAGACAGAAGAAATTAGACGTGCGCATGCACCTGCAAAAACAGTTATACCCCAAAGTAAGCCAAGCCTTTCAGGCGTCATAAATTTTTCTTTATTATAAAATATTAATTAATTTGATTAAATCAATAATCCTATTTCAAGTCCACTATAAACAATATTTATTAATTAAATCCAATTAAAGATTTAATTAATTAAAAACCCTTATGAAGATTAAGAACAAAATTCTTTAATTTAATATTTTATAGATGAAAATTTACTAATCAAAGCAATAACAATAAATATTATTCCGATTCCAATCGTCGCCATTCTTCCGTTCCAAATTTCTGCTTGAGGAGTAAAGCCTCTTTTCCATAAATTCAGCTCTTGTTTATCAACAACCTTTTTTGTTTCTTTAAGATCTATTTTTGATTCTTTTTTCATAAGTACTAAAATGGAGGTTTTTTTTCATAAAGAGTATTTGCTTGGTCAATAGGAAGTCTTCCTGAAATGCCTAATTTAAGAGAACTTTCATGTGCCTTAATTTTGAGTCTAAATAAGGCAGCGGCTCCAATCATCGCCGCATTATCTGTGCAAAGATTTAATGGAGCTAAGTGAACTTTAATAGATTTTTTAAAAGCTTCACTAATCATCATTTTTCTTAATGTATCGTTAGCGGCGACTCCACCTACAACGACGATATTATCTAAACCATAATCATTTGCACATTTTATTGTCCTCTCTACCAACACCTCTGCTACAACCCTCTCAAAACTTGCCGCAATATCTGCAATTGGTATTTCATCCCCATTTAAATTTATTTTTTCAACCAATCTTAATACAGCCGTTTTTAAACCACTAAAAGAGAAATCATATTTCAAAAAACCCCCTTCTTTATCAGAGATTTTGCATTTGGGTAAATTAAATTTTGAGGGATTACCCTTTTTGGCGATTTTCGCAATTGCAGGGCCTCCTGGATAACTAAGTCCTAATAATCTTCCTACTTTATCGAACGCTTCACCAGCAGCGTCATCATAACTTCTTCCAAGTCTTTGCATCTTTCTTCTCTCGCCAACTTTTATTAATTCAGTATGTCCCCCACTAACAAGTAAAGTTAAGAAAGGAGGCTTGGGATAATTTTTTGAAAATAATATTGAAGACAGATGTCCCTCTAAGTGATGTATCCCAAAAAAAGGTTTTGAGTATAAAGTACATAGTGATCTTGCAGTTATAGAACCAACTCTTAAGCAGCCAACTAATCCTGGTGTAACAGTTGAAGCTATAACATCAATTTCTTCAATACGAATTTTTGACTCTTCTAAAGCTTGTTCTAAGACAAAAGGAAGTAACTCTAAATGTTTTCTCGCCGCGAGTTCTGGTACCACGCCTCCCCATTTAGAATGATCTTCAATTTGTGATGCAACAATATTTGAATGTATTTTATAAATATCACCACTATTAGAAACAATTGAGACAGACGTCTCATCACAACTTGTTTCAATAGCTAGAACTTTGTGCATATTTGATTCGATACTGTTTTATTTTAATAATAATTTCTTAATTAAAACATCAAAGGAATTAAAGATTGCAACTTATGAAATTCTTTTTTTCAATCATAACCTCGGTTTTTCTCTTTCTTGGAATAACCCCAACTGCTTTAGCAGCTAATGGTCCAGTATTAAATGCAGATAGAGCTAGCACAGAATATACAGCCTCAGCTCTTACAAAATGTTCAGAAAATCCCAAATTTATTGAACGAGCAAGTACTGCTAAAACCCAAAAAGATATCACAAGATTTGAAAGATATGGCAAAGCAGCTTGTGGTGATGATGGATTGCCTCATTTAATAATAGGTCCACCACTTGAGCCATGGGGAGCACTCTTAAATAGAGGTCATGAAGGCGACTTACTTATTCCTGGAGTACTATTTATTTATATTGCAGGAATTATAGGTTGGTCTGGAAGAGAGTATTTGATTGAATCCAAAAAGACAAAGAACCCAGCAGACCTTGAAATTATTATTGATTTAGGCCTAGCGAGAAAATGCCTTATTAAAGGTGCTCAATGGCCCTTTTTAGCTAATAAACAAGGAAGGAACGGTGATTTAAGAGAGAAAGATAATAATATTACACTTAATGGCCCTAGATAAAACATCATTCAACACAATTCTAAAAATAAAATGCTTAAAATCTTTAACACAAAATTCATTAGGTCAGCACCAGTAGTTGCAGCAGTTTGGCTAAGCCTGACCGCTGGAATAATTATTGAATTTAATAGATTTTTTCCTGATCTATTATTTCATCCGATGAGCTGAGTTTTCAAAAAGAACTTTCAAGACTTAATTATTTTGAAAACTCCTTTCACTGTCTCATCAACATCATGGTTTGTTAATACAAAATCAAATTCACCTGAGGATGCAATTTCATAGTTAGCTCTGCTAAGTCTTCTATTTATTGCCTCCTCTTTTTCAGTACCTCTATTTCTAATTCTTTTTTCTAATTCTGCTTTGCTAGGTGGTAGAAGAAATATGGATAAAGCTTCTGGGAACTTTTCTTTAATTTGTTTTGCACCTTCAACTTCAATTTCAAGTAAAACAACAAATCCTTTTTCAATCTTTTTATGTACAGTAGATAGAGGGGTTCCATAATAGTTTCCTGCGAATTGGGCCCATTCAAGAAATTCTTTTTTATCAATCATATCTTTAAACCTTTCATCACTTATAAAATAATAATTCACACCATCTTTCTCTCCCATTCTGGGGTTTCTTGTTGTTGCAGAAATAGAAAGCCAAATATCTTTATTTCTATCTAAAAGTTCTTTAACAACAGTACCTTTTCCAACTCCACTAGGGCCTGTGATAATTATTAGTTTTTTTAAATTTTTCATATTAAAATTTTTACAGTAAAATAAATGCTGGTTGATAATTCCTGGAAATAATGCAAAAGGGTATACCTCAGATAATGGATATTACATCTATTAAATATGTATTATATGATTTATCAGAAAAAGTTTTACCTTCAAGATTTGAAACCGCTCAACAACCCGAACCTAATTTAATTCAATTCTGTTTAAGAGGAATAAATAGCCAAACTTGGATAGAAGCATCTTGGGATAGTGATTCTCCACGGATTCTTAAAATTAATAGGCCTGAAAAAATAGGAACTGAAAGTACCCTCTCCAAACAACTAAGATACGGATTGAAATATATGGCTTTGGTTACCATAGAGCAAGATAAATTTGAGAGAGTTATTAAATTTGGATTTGCAAAAAAGCCAGGAGATGAAATAAAAAAATACTTAGTTTTTGAATTAATGGGCAAACACAGTAATATTTTTTATTTAGATAATAATCAAAAAATAATTGCAGTTGGCAAACAAATAAAATCTAATCAATCTAGCTTTCGTGTCGTTTCTACTGGCTCAATCTATTCAGAGCCTCCATCAAACATGAAAAAGGAGCCTAATCCAAACGAATCTTATGAAGCATGGAAAGAGTCTATTTCTTTAGTTTCAGAATCACTTAAATACTGCTTAATAAATACTTATCAAGGTGTAAGTCCAATACTAACAAAGCAACTTGAGACTTTTAGTAATCTGGAAAGTGTAGAAATAATGAATAAAAATATTGATTTTATAAGTGAAACAAACTTAAAAAAGATATACCAAAGTTGGAAAATATGGATTGAAAGATTTAATAAAAACAACTTTAATTTTTCAATTTTTGACAATTTTTTTTATTCAGTTTGGTTTTTAAAAAATGAAATAATTAACAAAGATAATATTGATCAAATTGATGGATTAGAAAATTATTATAATTTTCATATAAAACAAAAAAAAATTGAGGCCTTAATAAAAAAAATTGATGGGATAATTTTTAAACAAACAAATCTTGAGAAAAAAAATTTTAAATTGCAATCTGATCTTTTAATTAATTCGGAAAATTATCATATATATAAAAAAAAGGCTGACAAAATATTCATGACTCATGAGATTCAAAAACAAGATATTATCAAAGGCCAAAAGCTTTATAAAAAGTCAAAAAAACTAAAAAGAGCACAAAATTTAATTAAAGAAAGGATGAATATTCATAAAAATAAACTTAATAGATTAGAAGAATTTAGTGCTCTATTGGATAACTTAAATTCTCTAAAAAATGAAAATCCGACAACAAGAATCAATTTGCTAGACGAAATTAAAGTGGAAATTTGTAGAGAGTTTAATTTGAGAATCAAAAATATAAGAGAACAAACAAAAGACGCCTCTGGATTAGAATCATCTCCAATAGAAATAAATACCCCGAGAGGCTTAACAGTACAAATAGGAAGAAATATGAGGCAAAATGATCTAATAAGTTTTAAGTTTTCCAAAAAAGGTGATCTTTGGTTCCATGCACAAGAATCACCTGGAAGTCATGTTGTTTTAAAGTCTTCATCTCAAATCCCATCAGATGAAGATATTCAAATATCAGCAGATTTAGCAGCTTTATTTAGTAAAGCAAAAATGAATATTAAAGTCCCTATTAATCTCGTGAACATAAAAGATCTCCAAAAAATCACAAAAGGAGGTCCTGGTTGCGTTTCGTTTAATAATGTAGAAATTCTTTGGGGTAATCCTACAAGAGGAAAAGATTACATAAAAAAAAACCTTAAAAAAGCAATTTAACCTATAATAAGAAAAATAATTTTAATAAATGTTAGATTTTCTACTTGGAACACACGAATTTTTAGGTAATCATAGTTTCCCAGAATTTATTGTAGGGTACTTGTTCGGAGCAGCATTAATTATTGGAGCCCCAACTGTTTTTCTATTACTTGCTTTCGTAAGTGCTTTGATGAAAACAAATGGGAAAATGGGTGGTTATAGAGAATATGAAACATATGGAGAATCTTCTTTAAATGATGCTCCTCCGTTTTTATTACCTGATCCGACTAATCCAAAATTAAGTAAATAGTTCTTAGCTACTAATAATCAAAATTACGCTTTTTATCAATAAAATAAATGATTATCTATTTCAAATTATAAAAAAAGTTCAATAATGAAGAGGAAAGAAGATATTAAGAATAATAATTATGATTCGATGAGTTTTACTGATCATATAGAGGAGCTAAGGCAAAGAGTACTAAATTCTATTTATTCGATATTAATTTGCATTTTTTTTAGTTTTTTAATAATTAAGCCTTTAATTTCATTTTTAGAGATTCCTGCAAGTGATATACATTTATTACAACTTGCTCCTGGAGAATTTTTATTTGTTGCCCTAAAAGTAGCAGGATATAGCGGGATAATCGTTTCTATACCATACATCTTTTATCAATTAATATTATTTATTTCTCCAGGTTTAACTAAAAAAGAAAAAACCCTAATTTTACCTGCTGTTTTTGGATCAGGTTTATTATTTTTTCTTGGCTTGCTTTTTTCTTGGTGGATATTAGTTCCCGCGGCAATAAATTTCTTTATAAATTTTGGAGCTGATATAGTTGAACCAACATGGTCCATAGAGAGATACTTTGATTTTGTTTTATTGTTAATGTCAAGTACTGCAATAGCATTTCAGTTGCCAGTTTTGCAATTTATTCTTGGTTCACTTGGAATTATTACTACAGAAAAAATGCTATCAAATTGGAAAATAGTGGTAATTTCCTCTGCGATCTTATCCGCAGTAATTACACCTTCAACAGATCCTTTAACTATGTCATTGCTCTCAATTTCGATAATTTTTCTATTTTTTATAGGAGCTGGGTTAACTTACATATCTGAAAGCCTTAAATCAAAAACTCTTTCATCCTCTCATTAATCTGTAGTTGAAGGCTTACAGCTCTTCCTAATCTTGGTCTTGAATTTACTTTTTTAAGCCATTCCCTTACTTCATCTGAATAACCGCATCTATTTAATATTTCAATTTTATCTGCTATTGATTTTTTATATTCCACTTCATTTAATGGAAAGGATTCTTGTCCTAAAAAACCCCACATCATTTGAAAATATAAATATTTTCCTCTTTTGAAAAGTCTAAAGTCATATTTTTTACCCCATCGATGAATCAAGTAATGAATAATCTCATCTACTACCAAAGGTTTCATAATTTAATAATGAACAATCTCATAAAAACTAATACTTTAAATTATTAAAAGTCCTATCTATTTGCAACAGAAATCATGCAATTTGATTCATAATAACTAATAAATAACAGTCTCAAGTATCGAATGACTCAATTAAGTTCCAATGACGTCCCATCCATGGGTAGAAGGCAATTTATGAATCTTCTTACATTTGGAACAGCAACTGGTGTCGCATTAGGAGCTTTATATCCTGTAGCAAATTATTTTATGCCACTAAGAGCTGGCGGCAGTGGCGGCGGAACTTCTGCAAAAGATGAATTAGGAAATCCAGTAACAAAAACCGGTTGGCTAGCTAGTCATCAAGCAGGAGATAGAAGTTTAGTGCAAGGTCTCAAAGGAGATCCAACTTACTTAATTGTCAATAGTGAAGGAGATATAGGAGAATTCGGACTAAATGCTATTTGTACCCATTTAGGATGCGTTGTTCCATGGGATAGCGGTGCGAATAAATTCATATGTCCTTGTCATGGAAGTCAATATGACACAAATGGGAAAGTAGTAAGAGGACCTGCGCCTTTATCTTTGGCCTTGGCGCATGTTGATATAGATGATGATGCTGTACTTGTAAAACAGTGGTCAGAAACAGATTTTAGAACTAATGAAAATCCCTGGTGGGCCTAAGAGAATGATTAATTTTAAAAAACAAATTATGAAAAAAACAACTTTCTTTCTCTGCACACTGCTTTTGATTTCCAGCATTGTAATTTTCCCAAGATCTTCTTTTGCTTATCCATTTTGGGCGCAGCAAAATTACGAATCTCCCAGAGAAGCCACAGGAAAAATAGTCTGCGCAAATTGCCATCTAGCACAAATGCCAACTATTGCAGAGGTCCCTCAATCTGTTGGAGCTGATAGTGTTTTCAAAGCTGTAGTCAAAATCCCATATAAAGATGACATAAAGGAAATAGGTGCTGACGGATCAGAGGTTCCTTTACAAGTTGGGGCTGTAGTTATGCTTCCTGATGGCTTTAAATTAGCTCCTCAAGAAAGGTGGACTGATGAAATAAAAGAAGAAACCGAGGGAGTTTACTTTACTAATTACAGCGAAGAAAAAGACAATATAATTCTTGTCGGGCCATTACCAGGAGATACTAATAAAGAAATCGTTTTCCCAGTCCTTTCCCCTAATCCAGCTACTAATAAAGAGTACCACTATGGAAAATACTCGATGCATATAGGAGGAAATAGAGGTAGAGGGCAAGTTTATCCGACTGGTGACAAGAGTAATAATGTAATATTTACTTCTACTTCTTCAGGTACAATCAATTCAATAGAAACTATTGAAGATGGAAGTTATCAAATTAATATTGAGAATGAGAACGGGGAAATATTTACCGAGGCTGTTCCAGTTGGTCCTGAACTTATTGTGAAAGAACAAGATCAAATAAGTGCAGGAGATCCTCTCACAAATGACCCTAATGTAGGAGGTTTTGGACAACTAGATGCTGAAGTAGTGCTACAAAGCCCTTATAGAATAATAGGATTAATTGCATTTTTTATTGGTGTAGGCCTAACTCAAATACTGTTAGTACTCAAGAAGAAGCAGGTTGAAAAAGTACAAGCTGCTGAGGGTGTGTAATTAACCTTTAAATGCTTACATATCAAGCTTTTATTCAATCCCCTGGAGACACATTTTTAAATTTAGGTTTTCTAACTATAAGATGGTATGGTCTCCTAATTTCAATATCAGTAGTAATAGGACTTTTTATTTCTAAAAAGCTTGCAAAATCAAGAAATATTAATCCTCAATATATCAGTGATATTTTACCCTCCTTAATAATATCTTCAATCATTGGAGCTAGAGCGTACTATGTAATTTTCGAATGGAGACAATATAGTGGTAATAACTTTTTTACTTCTTTTGACCTTTTTAATGATGTAATTCAAATTCCCTCTTTTCTTGCAATTTGGCAAGGGGGCATAGCAATCCATGGAGGCTTAATTGGAGGATTTTTATGTATTTTATTTTTTTGCAAATCTAAAAATATTCATTTAAAGACCTTTATAGATATATTAATTCCATCTATTACTATTGGCCAATCTATTGGTAGATGGGGGAATTTCTTCAATAACGAAGCATTTGGAATACCTACAGATTTACCTTGGAAGTTATTTATACCCATACAAAATAGGCCAATAGAGTTTATAAATTACCAGTTTTTCCATCCAACATTTATCTATGAATCGTTATGGAATTTTTTAATTTTTATATTTTTGATTACAATTTTTTACCAACAGAACAATAAAAAATCAGTGAGGCCTGGCTTTATTAGTTGTCTTTATTTAATTGGCTATAGTTTTGGAAGATTCTGGATTGAAGGTTTAAGAATTGATCCTTTATGTATTGGGGGAATTCCACCATTTTGTGATGGAGGACTGCGCATGGCCCAGTTTATTAGTATTTTTTTATTTTCCTCTGGATTAATTGGAATATTTTTTTAAGATTAAAATCATATAAAAACAAAATAAGAAATAATGGATAGAAAGATCTTTTTTATTGGAGTTGGCCCGGGCGATCCTGATTTATTAACAATCAAAGCGTTAAAAAAAATAGAATCTGCAGACGTTATATTTTGGGCTGATTCTTTAATTCCTGAAAAAATTATAAATTTTTCACTTGAAGGTGCTGAAAAAATAAAGACCAGTACGCTTACTCTAGAAAAAATCACTTCAATAATGATAGAAAGATTTAATGAAGGTAAAACTGTTATTAGATTGCATGATGGAGATCCATGCCTCTATGGTGCAGTTAAAGAACAACTAGAAATATTAAAACAAAAAGATATCGAGACTGAAGTAATACCTGGGGTTAGTGCTTTTCAGGTCGCCGCCGCCTATCATCAGGCCGAGCTTACAATTCCAGACATAACACAAACTATAATTTTGACTAGAGCAGGAGGCCGAACTGGCATACCTGAAAAAGAATCACTTAAAGATCTTGCCAAGCACAAATCCTCTCTATGCCTTTATTTGAGTGCCAGACACATAAAAAGTTCTCAAAAAACTTTATTAGAATTTTACCCTCCAGAAACTAAAGTAATTGTTGGTTATAGAGTATCTTGGGATGATGGTTGGACATCTTTAATTGAATTGAAGGATATGGAAAAATTTACACTTGAGAAAGAACTTATTAGAACTACTATTTATATTGTTAGTCCTGCAATTAATACTATTGCGAATAGGTCTAATCTTTATAATCCATCTTACAAGCATCTCTTTAGGGGCAAATAATTGAATAAAGTTGATAGATAGATATATAACACTATAATTGGGGAAAAATTAATTGCTTTGGACGAAATAAAATCTAATAATTCAGAAAACAATCCCAAAAATAATTCATCTTTAAAAAGAATTGGCAATTTCATTAAAGAAGCGAGAGTAAGCAGAAACAAATCAATTGAAGAATTAGCCTCTGATTTAAAAATTGGATCTCACCAACTTCAGGCTATAGAGGAGGGTAATGAAGATCATTTACCGGAAAAAGTTTTTATAAAAGCAATGGTTCGTAGGATTTCTGAAAAGCTAAAAGTTGATACAGATTTTATAATGCGCGAATTCAAAACTGAACGGAAAGAAGTAAACATCGAAGAAATTGTTCAAGAAGTCTCAATAAAAGCGAAAAATGACCGAAACTTGAAGAATCAGAATTCTATGGAGGTTATTATATTTATTTTAATTTCAGGAATATTAGGCCTATTAGCTTCATCTTTGATTTTTAATATTTTTTCTGAATCATTCCAAAATCAAGTTCCTAAAGAAGAACTTATAAATAAAAATTAAACAACTTTCAACTCTAAATTTTTTAATTCTTTAACCACCTTACTACATAACTCTAAGCTCCATTTTTCGAGAAGAAGATCTTGATTTGATTTTAAAGGTATCAGTTCAATTTCAATAATATTATTTAGTAATTTAATTTTTATAGAAGATAATACATTTTCAGGTCTTTGATCCAGAGAGGCCGCTAATCTTAAAATTAAAGACATTTCAAGTACTAATGTTTTATCTTCTTTTGAGATTAAACTTTGCCAAGATTCATGTCTTTTTTTTGGTAAAGTCTTTCTGTGGTATCTAACTATTGAAGCAATACTATTTGTCTCGGATTGAGAATATCCCAATAATTCGCAGTTTTTAATTAAATACCAAGAATGTTTATGATAAGAACTTATATTTACATATTTCCCACAATCATAAAGGTTACAGGCTGCCCAAAGGAGATCTTTTGCTTTTGAATTAGTATCGCCATGAAAAATATTTTTAGTTTGATCATAGATTTGAAATGCGATATTAGTAACTTTCTCAGATCTTTC
>QBZF01000020.1 GCA_003282425.1 Prochlorococcus sp. AG-335-A05
AACGCCCAAAAAACCCTTACTATCATGATGTTTAGCTGTTCATTCAGCATTGTCACAAGAATTTAACCGATGGGATTGCCTTGGTATAGAGTTCACACAGTAGTTATCAACGACCCCGGTCGACTACTCGCTGTGCATCTCATGCATACTGCATTATTAGCCGGCTGGGCCGGTTCTATGGCTTTATATGAATTAGCCATTTTTGATCCTTCAGACGCTGTTCTCAATCCAATGTGGAGACAGGGAATGTATGTCATGCCATTCATGGCGAGATTAGGGATCACAAGTAGTTGGAACGGATGGGATATAACTGGTGCTACAGGGGTTGATCCAGGATTCTGGAGCTTCGAAGGTGTTGCAGCCGCTCACATCGTTTTTAGTGGACTTTTAATGCTTGCTTCGATCTGGCATTGGACATATTGGGATTTAGATCTATGGGAAGATGAAAGAACTGGGGAACCTGCTCTTGATCTCCCAAGAATATTTGGAATTCACCTTCTTTTATCAGGTATTACCTGCTTTGGATTTGGAGCTTTTCATTGCGCGAATGTCGGCATTTGGATTTCAGATCCCTATGGTTTAACTGGTCATGTCGAACAGGTGGCACCATCTTGGGGAGCAGATGGATTTAATCCCTTTAATCCTGGTGGAATAGTTGCAAATCATATTGCAGCTGGCCTTTTGGGTATTATTGGTGGAATATTTCACATCACAAATAGACCTGGAGAAAGACTTTATAGAGCCCTCAAGCTTGGAAGTTTGGAAGGAGTATTAGCTAGTGCTCTTGCAGCAGTTCTATTTGTATCTTTTGTTGTCGCAGGAACAATGTGGTATGGCTCTGCCACCACTCCTATTGAATTGTTTGGACCAACAAGATATCAATGGGACTCTGGTTACTTCAAAACTGAAATAAACAGGAGAGTTCAAACAGCTATTGATAATGGAGCAACTAAGGAAGAAGCATACGCCTCAATTCCAGAAAAGCTTGCATTCTACGATTATGTAGGGAACAGCCCTGCAAAAGGAGGATTGTTTAGGGTTGGTGCTCTTGTAAATGGAGATGGTTTACCAACAGGTTGGCAAGGGCATATTGCCTTTACTGATAAAGAGGGCAATGATTTAGAAGTTAGAAGAATTCCAAACTTCTTTGAAAACTTTCCAGTTATTTTGGAAGATAAGGAAGGGAATGTGAGAGCTGACATCCCATTTAGAAGGGCTGAAGCAAAGTATTCATTTGAACAAACTGGCATCACAGCAACTATTTATGGGGGTGATCTTAATGGTCAAACATTCACAGACCCTGCTGTAGTTAAAAGATTAGCTAGGAAAGCACAACTTGGTGAAGCATTCAAGTTTGATAGAGAAACTTATAAATCTGATGGTGTATTCCGAAGTTCCCCAAGAGCTTGGTTTACTTATGCACATTTATGTTTCGGATTATTATTCTTATTTGGACATTGGTGGCATGCTTCAAGAACACTTTACAAAGACTCCTTTGCTGGTATTGACTCTGAGATAGGTGATCAAGTTGAATTTGGTCTCTTTAAGAAACTTGGAGACGAAACCACTAGACGAATCCCAGGAAGGGTTTAATTTAAACTTTATTATTTTTTTCTCATGGAAGCTTTTGCTTACGTTCTTATCTTAACTCTCGCAGTTGTTACTCTATTTTTTGCCGTCGCTTTTAGAGATCCACCTAAATTTGACAGAAAATAAAGTAAAAAAAACCCTCCAATTTATTAGGAGGTTTTTTTTTGCCACTTTTCATAATCGTGATATTAATCTACTATTAGAGTTGAAGATAGTATTAATTCACTATATGCAGTGCCCAACCTGCCAAAATACAGATAGCAGAGTTTTAGAATCAAGATCTGCTGATACTGGGAAAAGTGTCAGAAGAAGAAGAGAGTGTTTAAATTGCAGCTTTAGATTTACCACATATGAAAGAGTTGAAACAATGCCAATTTCTGTTCTTAAGAAGGATGGGAGCAGAGAATTATTTAATAAAGATAAATTAGTTACTGGAATATCTAGAGCATGCGAAAAAACAACATTTTCGAGAGAATCAATTATTAATTTTGTTGACTCAATTGAATCGCAAATCATACAAGACTCAAATAAAGATATTAAATCTTCTCAAATTGGAGAATTAATTCTTAAAGGCTTAAGGAAAGAAAACGAAGTTGCTTATATAAGATATGCATCAGTCTATAGGGAATTTAATGGAGTAAAAGACTTTGTCGCCACTCTTGAGTCCTTAAAAGGTAGTTCAAAAAACGAATTAGCTCCAATTTTATAAATTTAGCCTACTAAAGTGTAGAATATAACTTACAAATAATTTGCTCTTTAGTTTGCAGGCTAAAAGCGTTCCTTTCTAACCATCTTAGGTGGTCTGCGTTTTAACAAATGATCGAAAATCCTTCCCAAATCGTAAAAGAAATTTCAGACGAAAAAGAAATTGAAAATTCAACACTAGAAGAATATACTTCAGAGACTCCAAGAGAGGAAGATTTATCATTTGACCATAAAGATATTCCTTCTGCAGATTCTTCTTCAAGCAGACGAAATAGTGATTTGGATACAGCAGGATTTACTCAAGAAGAGTTTGCATCATTATTAGGAAAGTATGATTATAATTTCAAACCAGGCGATCTTGTAAAAGGTACAGTTTTTGCTTTAGAGCCTAAAGGAGCAATGATAGATATAGGAGCTAAAACTGCAGCTTTTATGCCTATGCAAGAAGTTTCTATAAATAGAGTTGAAGGACTAAGTGATGTTTTACAACCTTCAGAAAGTAGAGAATTTTTTATAATGAGTGAGGAGAATGAAGATGGGCAATTAGCTTTATCTATTAGAAGGATAGAATATCAAAGAGCATGGGAAAGAGTAAGACAATTACAAAAAGAAGATGCAACTATATATTCCGAGGTTTTTGCCACAAACAGGGGTGGGGCTTTAGTCAGAGTTGAAGGACTGAGAGGCTTTATCCCTGGATCTCATATTAGTGCTAGAAAAATAAAAGAAGATTTGGAAGGAGAATATTTACCTTTAAAATTTCTTGAGGTAGATGAAGAAAGAAACAGATTAGTTTTAAGTCATAGAAGAGCTTTAGTTGAGAAAAAAATGAATAGACTTGAAGTCGGAGAAGTTGTTGTAGGTTCCGTAAAGGGAATAAAGCCTTATGGAGCTTTTATCGATATAGGTGGTGTGAGTGGTCTTCTACATATTTCTGAAATTAGTCATGAACATATTGAAACACCTCATAATGTTTTAAATGTTAATGATCAGATGAAAGTAATGATAATAGACTTAGATTCCGAGAGAGGTAGAATCTCTTTATCAACCAAAGCTCTAGAACCCGAACCTGGCGATATGCTAACTGACCCACAAAAAGTTTTTAATAAAGCTGAAGAAATGGCTGCGAAATATAAGCAAATGTTACTTGAGCAAACTGATGAGAATGAGGAGCAGACAGTAGAGATTGCAGAAAGCGTATAAACTATTATTTTTAATCTATTAAAAACTAATAAAAAATTAATCCAAGATTAGAAAAATTATTGTAATTTCAAGTTAATAACTATTGATTAATATTTACGATTTAATTTAGGATTATTTAATTACTATATTATTAATAAATGAGTGATTTTATTTTTACTTCTGAATCTGTAACGGAAGGTCATCCAGACAAGATATGTGATCAAATCAGTGACGCAGTTTTAGATGCTTTATTGAGTGAAGACCCAGAAAGTAGAGTGGCATGCGAAACAGTAGTCAACACAGGCCTATGCTTACTTACTGGTGAAATAACTTCTAGAGCAAAGCTTGATTATATAAAACTTGTCAGAAAAGTAATTAAAGAAATTGGATATGAAGGTTCAAAAGCTGGAGGTTTTGACTCAAATAGCTGCGCCGTTTTAGTGGCTCTTGATGAGCAATCACCTGACATTTCCCAAGGAGTAAATGAAGCAGATGATATGAATGAGGACTTGGAAAATAATACTGGGGCTGGTGATCAGGGGATAATGTTTGGCTATGCATGTGATGAAACACCTGAATTAATGCCATTACCAATTAGCTTGGCTCACAGATTAGCAATACAACTTGCAAAAGTAAGACATGAAAAAGTTCTTGATTATCTTCTACCTGATGGAAAAACTCAAGTGAGTATTGATTACAAAGAAGGGGTCCCAGTTTCAATAAACACCATTTTAATTTCAACTCAGCATACGGCTGAGATTGATGGAATTAAAAATGAAGAAGAAATTCGTCAAAAGATAAAAGAAGATTTATGGATCAATGTTGTATTACCAGCAACAGAAGATTTAGAAATCAAACCATCAAGTCAAAAGACCAGATTCCTGGTTAACCCTACAGGTAAATTTGTAGTAGGTGGACCTCAAGGAGATGCAGGACTTACTGGTAGAAAAATTATTGTAGATACTTATGGAGGATATGCAAGGCATGGAGGGGGAGCATTCTCTGGTAAAGATCCTACTAAAGTTGACAGATCAGCTGCATATGCTGCACGTTATGTCGCTAAAAGCATTGTTAAAGCAAAATTAGCAAAAAAAGCAGAAGTACAATTAAGTTATGCCATTGGAGTTGCCAAACCAATTTCAATTCTTGTTGAAACATTTGGTACTGGTGTTATTTCTCAAGATAATTTGAAAGAACTAATTAAAAACAACTTTGATTTAAGGCCTGCAGCAATAATAAAAGAGTTTGATTTAAGAAATCTTCCCAAAAAAATGGGTGGGGAATTTTTCAGAAAAACTGCATCTTATGGACACTTTGGTAGAAATGATCTAAATCTTCCTTGGGAACTTGTTGAAGAAAAATCAGCCCAATTAGTAGAGGCCTCAAAAATACTTTTGTAATTATTCATGCCAGATGATTTTTTTGGGGGCTTGGATTTTGGGACTAGTGGCGCAAGAATATCCATAATTAATTTTAAAAAGGAATTAAAATATACTAATTCAGTTCCATATCAATATGGCTTTAAAAATCCTTACTCTTGGATTAATTCTTGTGAAAAACTTCTAGATAATTTACCTCTAGATATTAAAAAAAATATTATTAATTTAGCAATCTCCGGCACTTCTGGAACTTTAACGGCTTGTACTTTAAGAGGGGATCCTATAGGGGAAGCTATACCTTACTATCAAGCATGTAATGAAAACAAAATACTTATTGAATCCATAACGGTTGGAGAAGATCATTTACAAACCCCATACAGTAGTTTGGCTAAAGCATTAAAACTAATAGATAAATTTGGGGAAAATATAATTTTAAGACATCAATCTGACTTGATAACTGGCTGGTTTTTGAAAGATTGGACATATGGAGAAGAAGGCAACAATATTAAATTGGGTTGGGATCTAATAAAAGAATCTTGGCCAAAAAGCTATCTCAAAACTTCATGGCAAAAATGCTTACCTTTAATAATTAAAAGTGGAAAAATCTTGGGTCAAATCGATACTGACTTAGCCGAAAGATTCAACTTAAATAAGAAAATATTATTAGTCTCGGGGACAACTGATTCAAATGCAGCTTTTTTTGCTGCAGGATTGGGAGACGAAGAAGGTCTAACAGTTTTAGGAACCACAATCGTAGTTAAAAAATTTAATAAGACCCCGATCAAAGAAAAGGGGATTACAACACATCGAGTAAGTGATAACTGGATATGTGGAGGGGCATCAAACGCTGGCTGTGGAATTTTATCTCAATTTTTTTCTGATTTAGAAATAAAAGAACTTAGCAGACAAATAAATCCATCAAAAAAAACTTCCCTAAATCTTTTGCCACTCAATAGTAGGGGTGAAAGATTCCCTGTTAATAATCCTTTTTTGGAGCCAATTCTTAGCCCCAGGCCAGTAAGCGACTCACTTTTTTTACATGCATTGTTCGAGGGGTTAGCAAGAATTGAATTAAAAGGTTGGGAAAAACTATATGAGCTGACAGGTTCACTTCCAAAAAGAATTGTTACTACTGGTGGAGGTTCAAAAAATCCTCAATGGAGAGCAATAAGAGAACGGATTATTAATATCCCAATAATTTCATGCAAAAAAACGACTTCATTTGGGACTGCTTTATTAGCAATTAATGCAAAATAATACATTTCATTCATTAAATCTTTAATCAAGATATAAAAATTTAATAAATGGGTTTCACAAACTACACATCTTAATTTAAAGTATATAAGTTAGAGCCGGGATAGCTCAGTTGGTAGAGCAGGCGACTGAAAATCGCCGTGTCCCCAGTTCAAATCTGGGTCCTGGCACCTTTATAAACCTGTCATTGACGGGTTTTTTTATGAATATTTTAAAATTTAAATTTTTAGTTATCAACTCTACATACTTGACCAATCACACCCAAGATTAGTTGGTCTCCATTTGGGTCTTGCCAATCAGCAAGCTTATTTAAACGACTATTTTTCTCATCTGTGAAAACATTAACATCTCTAAAAGATTTCTCAAAACAGTTTATGTCCATTGTATATAAAATATCCTGTGTTATTTCACTTTTAGTTTTTGGAATAAATTTGCTCAATACTCTAACAGAACCATCTTCATTCCTTTTAATACTCTTTCTATCCCATAATTGTTCACCGTATTCACTAATTGGGACTCCAACCCATTCATGAGAAAAAGCATATGATTGTTTTATTGAAATACAAAAAGATAAAATTATATAAACAGTCAAAGAAAAAATATTGACAACAACTTTTGATAAATATTTATTATTGGCTTGAATCATAAAATAATCGAATATGAGAAATCAATAAATTGAATTTTAAATTAAAAGTATATCTTATTTATTTTCAATTTTGATTCAGAATTTACTAATTTAGTTTGCTTGAAATCTATATTGAAAAAAATAAGAATAAAAACTTTGTAAAAAATTTAATTGATTAGTGTTTTTATTATAGAATCAAATATTAATTTAAAAAAGTTAGCTCTTAAAGAATTTTCTGAAAATAATGAATAAAATTCAAAAATTCCTCTCGGTAGTTTTTTTTATAGCAATATTTATTGTATTAATTTATTTCATACAAAACTATGGCATCCAACCTCTAAGGGACAAGGTAGAGAGTATGGGAATATGGGCACCTTTTGGAATATTTGTTCTTAGAGGAGTAAGTATAATTTTACCTGCTCTACCAAGTTCGGCCTATTCACTTTTGGCTGGCTCCTTATTAGGATTCCAAAAGGGTTATGTAACAATTGTCTTTTCTGATATCATTTTTTGCCAAGCAGCTTTCTTCATATCAAGATATTTTGGTCGTGGCCCTGTACGTGGTTTAGTAGGCTCAAAAGCAATGAAAAGAATTGAGAGTTTTAATCAAAACCAATTAGAAGAAAATTTCTTCCTAATGACAGGTCTTCTTATGACTGGACTTTTTGATTTTCTCAGCTATGCAATCGGCATTGGAGGAACTCGGTGGAAAATATTCACCCCAGCTTTACTAATAAGTCTTCTAATCAGTGATTCAATTCTTGTTGCTGTTGGAGCTGGGGTGAGTCAGGGAGCAGGTTTATTCCTAGGAATAGCTCTTTTAGGCATGTTTGCTTTAGCAACTGTTTCAGGTTTGGCAAAAAGAAAAATCCCAAAATAAGGCAAGAATTAATAATTATAAAACCATCCATAAAAGATATAACATTTTCGCAAACAACAACATTAAAATGACTATTCATGCAAGAATATAATTCTGTTGCTTTTTACAATTTTTAGATGACTCCATTTAGACCTACATCATACGATCGTCCTGGAGAACAAATATCAACTACACCTTCCGGATTAAAAGTGACTTCTGCAAAAAGATTAATGGTAGATTCTATGGTAAGGATGATTCAGAAAGCTACCAATCATTCAGTAGAAGATAAACTTGACGAAGAATCTAATAACAATTAATCAATTTATTCAACAAAGTTTAGGAGAGTGGAAATCCATAAGAAGCACTCACTCTTTGGCTTTTCAGGAAGTTGAAAATTCAACTAGCAAAATAGAAATAAAAGAGATAGAAAACAATAATAAAAATGTATTAGGACTTTTAGAGAAATATAATTACACCTCTAAACCTTCTTTTATTGCATTATCAATAAGTTGGAAGGCAATAAGTGATTGGGAGATTGATCAAAAAATTGAACAAAATAGAACTATATTATTATTTTTACCAAAGGATAAAAATAAGGGGATTGTTCTACGTAATAAGGGATATACTGAATCCGCGATTTCATCATCAGAATATTTGATTGATGAAAATGAGAACTTAAATATTAAAACTATATACAGTTCAACAGCTTCTGAAGAAAGAATTTGTTTTTTATCAAATCATATTAGATCCAGATATTCAGTAATTAGAAATAATGAAAACAATACCGTCATACAGACCTCACACACATCAGAGATAAGAAATATGTCTATCTTAAAAGATTGATTATTTTTTCAAATTGAAACTCTGTATTAGAAATTAAATCAGGAAGAAATTCTTTTGCTCCTTTCATAGTATTTAGAGTAGACTTTAAATCAGAAATCGTTGCATCTCTCATCAGTTCAAAAACTCGGATAGCATTTTTCAGAGGTACACCGAGGGCCAAATAAGTATTTTTAAGCTCTTTTAAACAGTTTTTAGATAAAATTGATTCGTCATCAGAAATTAAAAGGTAAGAAACAATCCTTAAAATTATTTCTCCATCTCTTAGGCAAACAGACATCTTATTGGTGGTATCTATAGATATTTTTGTATTAACTGAATCTTGATTTTCACAAATCATTGCAGTTACAGCATCAGCGGCAATTGCGTGAGAATTATTTGTTATTGAATTTATTGCATCTAATCTTGAGTTTGCTGTATTAATAAATTCTTTTATGTCTTCAATATTTTTATTACTTATATTTTCTAAATATCTATCATTTGATAATATTTGATTACTATTTGAGACTGTCATTCTTAAATTTAAAAACTTGAAAATCCTATTTATTTATAATAGATCAGAGCAAATTAAAATAATTAACTCTTAAAATAAACGAAATGGTTCTTAATCAAAAACTACATTTCGAAGTGATATTCAAAATACTATAAATAAAAAAATTTTTCGCTAAGATAAGTTTAATATTTCTTAAAATTTTGGATAAACAAGAATTAAAATTATCAAAAAAACTTGTTTCTTCTTATAAAAAAAGATTAGAAAAAGAAATTTTTGAGAGAAGTGTTAAATTAAAAATGCCTCAGAATAAGTTCGAAGAAATTATCAATAATAATAATGAACTAATAAACCTAAAAAAAGCATTACAAGAATTAGAGACTAAGCCTCAATCTCCAAACTAAAGTAAGGTAAAAATATTCAATAATACAACCTATAAAAAGTGCATCAAACTAACAACTTCCTTTTTAAATCCTTAAACAATGCACAACTAAAAGCTGTAAATCATATCAATGGACCACTGCTAGTTGTAGCAGGTGCAGGTAGTGGAAAAACCAAGGCTCTTACTCATAGAATTGCTAATTTAATTGAGAACAATTCTGTAGATCCCTACAACATTCTCGCAGTAACTTTTACAAATAAAGCTGCTAAAGAAATGAAAGCAAGACTTCAAGTACTACTTGCGCAAGAAATAGCTTTAAATCAATTTGGGCAGCCTTGGTCAACACTCAAGGAATTTGATCAGAATCAATTAAGAACAAATATTGATCAAGAGAGAATGAGGGATCTATGGATAGGAACTTTTCATGCATTATTTTCAAGACTATTAAGATATGATATAGAAAAATATCAAGATCCTGATGGCCTAACTTGGACACGGCAATTTTCTATTTATGACGAGACAGATTCTCAGACCCTAGTAAAAGAAATTGTTTGTCAAGATATGAGTCTTGATCCAAAAAGATTTGATCCTAAGAAAATTAAGAGGGCTATTAGTAACGCTAAAAATCAATGTTTTGCAGCTAATGACCTTGAAGAAAAAGCTGATAATCATTTTGATAAAATAATTGCAGATGCTTACAGAAGATATAGGATATCTCTCTCAAAAAATAATGCTTTAGACTTTGATGATCTTCTACTACTTCCTGTGTTTTTGTTAAGGCAAAATGATTTAGTTAGGGATTACTGGCATAAAAGATTCCAGCATGTATTAGTTGATGAATATCAAGATACAAATCGGACACAATATGAACTGATTAAATTAATTACGACTGGGAATACTGAACCAAACAAATTTTGCGAATGGAATGATAGATCAATTTTTGTTGTCGGAGATGCGGATCAAAGTATTTATAGTTTTAGGGCAGCAGATTTCAGAATATTAATTGGATTTCAAGAAGACTTTAAAAATTCATCTAATAATGATCAGAAAGCCTCTCTGGTTAAATTAGAAGAAAACTATAGATCTTCATCAAATATTCTTACCGCCGCAAACTCTTTAATTGAAAATAATACTGAAAGAATTGATAAAGTTTTGAGGCCTACAAGGGAGGAAGGAGAACTTTTAAAGTTGCTTAGCTGCGATGATGAGATATCTGAAGCTGAGGCAATAACAACAAAATTAAGGTCTCTAAATAATTACAATAATCAACCAATCTGGAAAAATTTTGCAATCCTCTATAGAACAAGGGCTCAGTCTAGAGTATTAGAAGAATCTCTTGTAAGGTGGAGAATCCCATATACAATCTTTGGCGGATTACGTTTTTATGACAGAAGAGAAGTAAAAGATGCTGTCGCCTATTTAAAAGTCTTAGTAAATTCTTCAGATAATGTAAGCCTTTTAAGAATCATAAATGTACCGAGAAGGGGAATAGGAAAAACAACTATTCAAAAGCTTAATGAGCTATCAAATAAGTTGAACATTCCTTTGTGGGAGGTCATAAATGACAAACAAAGCCTAGATGAGACTATAGGCAGATCATCAAAGGGCATTAATAAATTCACAGAGCTTATGAATGACCTTCTTTGCTATATAGAGAACTCGGGGCCTGCTCAGATTCTTCAATTAATTCTAGAAAAAAGCGGTTACTTAAGTGATTTATTAACAAGTGGTTCAGAGGAATCTGAAGATAGAAGAAATAATCTTCAGGAATTAATAAATGCTGCTACTCAATTCGAAGAAGAGACCGAGAACCCAGATGTAGAGGGATTCTTGTCAACAGCAGCTTTAACAACAGACAATGATACAAAAAAAAATCATCCTAACTCTGTCACTTTAATGACTCTCCATAACAGTAAAGGATTAGAATTTCAAAATGTATTTATAACCGGACTAGAACAAGGTTTATTTCCAAGCCACAGGTCAATTGATACTCCTTCTCTTCTTGAAGAAGAAAGAAGATTATGCTATGTAGGTATAACAAGAGCTAAAGAGAGAGTTTTCTTATCACATGCAAGAGAGAGAAGATTGTGGGGAGGCATGCGAGAAGCAACAATTCCTTCAATATTTCTCTCAGAAATACCAGAGGAACTAATTGACGGGGAGTTACCTCAATCAGGCGGTGCTTCTATCAGAAGGGATCGTCATCTTGACCGTTTAACAAGAGTGGATAGAAACGATTCAAATGAATTTATTAATAGCCCTATAAATGCAGTAAGAAAACTATATTCAGGACCCAGTAAAGGAAAAAGTTGGTTAATTGGAGATAAAGTAATTCACTCTAAATTTGGCAAAGGTGAAATTATACATATTTTTGGCAGTGGCGAAAAAATATCCTTAGCAGTAAAGTTTGGTGATAAAGGGAGCAAAATTTTAGACCCAAGATTAGCTCCAATAAGAGCCATAAAATGAAATTTGCATGAATGATATTTCTGCCTATATAAATTCAGCAATATTAAAAATTCCTTTTAATTTATTTAATATAATTTCTCAGTATATTGAATTGAATAGTAGCGTTAAAATTGCGATTGTTGGTGGCTATATAAGAGATTTATTAATCACTAAAATTCATAAAAAGACTTTTTTGAATCCACTTGATATTGATATTGTTACAGAAGGATCTTCTGTTGATTTAGCAAAATTCATAAAAAAAAACATCTCAAATGTTGAACTTTGTTTGATAAAAGAATTTAAAATATACGACACTGTAGAACTAAATATTAATGATTTAAAAATTGATATAGCTTCTGCTAGAAAAGAGAAGTATGAGGCTCCAGGATTAAATCCAATTGTAAAACGTGCAAATATTAAAGAGGATTTAAAAAGAAGAGATTTTAGTATAAATGCAATAGCTTTTGAATTCTCAAAGCAAGAAATTTATGATTTCTTTGATGGTATAAAACATATAAAAGAAAAAGAATTGCATTTGCTGCACGAAAATAGTATTCAAGATGACCCTAGTAGATTAATAAGATGCGCAAGGTATGCTTCAAGATTAGATTTTAAAATTTCAAATAAATCACTTCAACAATCGCAAAAGATTATCCAAAGATGGCCCTGGGGTATTATCAAGGATGATGTTAAATCTAAATTTCCACCTGGAATAAGTATAAGAATCAGGATGGAATTGGCAGAAATATACAAATATGATAATCTCGCAAAAATAGTTTCTCTGTTAAACGATTGGGAAATTATTTCTATTCTAAATAAAAATATTAGTGTTAATAATAAATTTTTAAGGGGTTTAAATTGGATTAAAAAACTTAAAGGTAATTATATTCTCTACCTATTAAAAAATTCAGAAGATTTAGAGCATACTTGTCAAAGATTTTTTATTAATAGCAAGGAAAAGAAGATTCTCAAAGATTACTTAAATATCACAAATCAATTAGATAATGAAAAAGAAAAATTTCTCTATTTTACTCCCTCGCAATGGACTGAATTTATTGAAACAAAAAATTTAGATGAAGAGGCAGTGAAATTATTAATTTGCAATGGGGGTTTATTTTGGAAATCTTTTTTTAAATGGCTATTTATTTATAAATTTATTAATTCAAAAAAAAGTGGAGAATTTTTAAAAAGTGAAGGATGGCAACCAGGGAAAGAAATGGGGGATGAAATTAAAAGGTTGAGATATATAGAGATCGATAAGATCAAAAAGAAATAACTATCAATTTATTACTTCTCCGACCTTATACCATTCATCCTTTAAAAAATTTTCATACTTAGGATCACAACATATCAAAAGCGGCCCACAAGTTTGTGGATCTAATAATAATGAGATTTTTTCTTTAAAGCTGTCATTATTAAATTTATTTTTTTTTGAAAATGCGATAATTCTATTATTACGTTTTTCTGCAATAATTTGATCAAATATTTCTTTATTTGATTCGAATAGAGAACTTTTGATTCCTTTACGTATTAAATCAAATACTCCTGGATAAGCTTTAAATGCAAATAAATCTAATAAAACCCTAATAGGCTTAAGCTTATTATCTTTCCTTAATAAATTAGATGAATCGATCATCTCTTTAAGGTGACCTATAAATCCATAGCCAGTTACATCAGTAGCTGCATTTATAAATGATTCTCCAAACTTATCTTGAAGCAAATAAATTTTTTCAATTAATGGTTGCTGACTTGTAACTAAATTTCTCATTATCTCCTCTGAACTATCTTTCAAATTAATATTTTGCATTTGAGCAGCAAAAAAAACTCCCACGCCTAGAGGTCTTGACATTAGGATAATATCTCCTTTTTTCATACCGGATTTTAACCATGGTTTTGCTCCATTTTTCAAAACTCCCTGAACAGTTAAAGAAATATCGATTCCTAAAGAATAAGGTTGATCAACAAAACTTCTTGACTCAAAAGTATGCCCTCCAATTAACTTACCCCCTTGTTCTTCAACTGTTGTTTTTATCCCTTTTAGACATTGAGAAAAAAGGTAGCTTTGAAAATCTTTTCCTACTTTTGGAAGAGATATTAAGGCCTGTACAGATGAAAGTTTTACTCCGCAAGCCCATAAATCTGAGCAAGCATGCAACACAGTAATTTTTGCATTTAGCCAAGGATCGCTTATTAACGCCGGAAATCCATCAACACTTTGAAGAATAATATCTTGATTATTTTTATAAATTTCAACAGAATCCTCAGGAGAAGTTGCAAAATTTTCAAGTTGAGCACTTCTTAAGGATTTATTTAAAGTGGATTGAGGAATTTTAGCGGCACATCCTCTACATTCTTCCATCCCACCTTCTTTGACTTTTTGATTCATATTCGAATCTAAAATACGAAATTTCTTTATAAAACCTTCATCAATTTTATTTTTAAAGCACCAAATCAGAAAAGAAGGCCCAATAACAACATCGCCATAAAAAGCAAAAGCTTTCGGAAGCTTTCTAGGATAAGAATTTACTATTTGCAATCCAAATTTTTGAGGAGACCATTTTTTTAATGATTCACCTTTTATTTCCTTCTGAATATTAGTTGCCAATATATTTAACACTTTTACTGCAAATATTCCAGAAGAAGGTCTCTTAGCGGTTTTTATGACTGCGCAATCACCAGTTGCAAAAGTTCCAAAAAAATTTTTCAACCTTAATTTCTGATCTGTAAAAAATCGCCCTTTTGAATCCAATTCTGAATTATATTTTTGTACCCAATATGGTGATGAATTTCCTGTACATAAGAGAATCTTTCCATATTCAACAGGAAGTTTGCTAACTACTTCTATATTCGATCTGTAAAAAGTTTTTAAGATTTTATCATCTACTTTATTTAATTTGCATAGAATTTTTAAAGATCTTTTTT
>QBZF01000021.1 GCA_003282425.1 Prochlorococcus sp. AG-335-A05
AATAGAAGCAGTTGCAGCATTAGGTCAACTTTCTCCAGCTGGGGATATTAGGCAATTAGCAGCACCAATCTCTCAATTTGGATCATCTCCTCGTTTGTCTGAACTATTAGTGAAGGAAGGTGATTTTGTCAAGGAAGGTTCAGTTCTGGCGGTTTTTGAAAATAGAAGGAAATTAGTTGCAGATCTAGAAAAAAAGAATAACCTTATCAAAACTAATATTTTAGAGATTTCATTAAAAGAAGATCAAATTAAAAGATATGAATTAGCCGTTGAAAAGTCAGCATACTCATTGGTACAACTTTCTCAGAGAAAAGATGAATTGTTAAAATTACAGAAACAAAAAATAATTAATCTTGGGGATAAAAAAAACATTGAGATAGATCTTTTTAACTCTCAACTTAGAAGCCCGATTGATGGCTATATACTTGATGTTAATACAAGAGTTGGAGAAAGACCTTCAAACGAAGGGATACTTGATATTGGCTCAAGTCAGAATATGGAGGCTCTTATAGAAGTCTATGAATCTGATATAAATAGAGTATTTATCTCGCAAAATGTTGAATTAAGTAGTGAAAATGGAGGCTTTAAAAAAATTCTAAAAGGGGAAGTAATAAGAATTAGCCCACAAGTAAAACAGAGAAAGGTCTTATCCACAGACCCTACAGGTGATGCGGATGCTCGTATTATTGAAGTTCTTGTAAAGCTAAATCCGGAATCAATAAAATTAGTTAAAAATTATACTGGTATGAAAGTTATTGCAAAATTCCTCCCTTGATAAATTTTTCTTTCATAAAATTTAGGAAAATCCCTTTAGCTTGGTTGTTACTAACAAGACAGCCACTCAGATTAATAGTTGCTATTGCAGGAATTAGCTTCGCGGGGATTTTAATGTTTATGCAATTAGGCTTTCGAGATGGATTATTTGATACAAGTGTAACCATTCATAAACTTTTGGACGCTGATCTTGTGTTGATAAGTCCAAGATCAAAAAGTTCTATAAGTATGAGTGGGTTTCCAAAAAGAAGACTAATTCAAACTTTAGCTTTAGAAGACGTGGCAAAAACTGCTCCTGTTAACTTAACTTATCTTCTCTGGAGGAACCCAGATAATCTAAAAACAAGATCTATTTTAACCTTAGGATTTAATCCTTCAGATTCTCTTTTACTTGATGATGGATTTTCAAGAAAGGCTGATAAACTTAAAAATCCAGGAAGAGTTCTTTTTGATAAACTTTCAAGACCAGAATTTGGGCCTATAGAAGATTGGTTTCTTTCGGAGAAGAAAGTAGAAACCGAAGTTGCTGGTAAAAGAGTTCTAGTTGAAGGCCTCGTTGAGCTAGGTCCTTCCTTTGGAGCAGATGGAAACCTCATAACAAGTAGAGAAACATATCTAAGGCTTTTTCCTGCAAATCCAAAAGGAAGTATTGAAATAGGTTTAGTGAAACTGCGAAGTGGTTCAAATCCTATTTTGGTTTCTGAAATTTTAAATAAGTCTTTACCGAATGATGTTCGTGTTTTAACAAAAGATCAATTTATAGAATTTGAAAAAAATTATTGGAAAAATAGTACTGCGATAGGCTTTATATTCAGTTTAGGAGCTTTGATGGGATTTGTTGTTGGTTGCGTTGTTGTATATCAAATTCTTTATAGCGATGTTACTGATCATCTACCTGAATATGCAACCTTGTTGGCTATGGGGTATAGACTAAAATCTTTGTTTTTTGTTGTAGCTAGAGAAGGCTTTTTATTAGCATTATTTGGCTATTTGCCTGCTTATTTTTCTGGGCAAATACTTTATTCAATTGTCCGGAATTCTACAAAATTACCCATAGTAATGGATGCCAATAAAACAATTTTAATTTTTATTTTGATCTTGGTTATGTGTATGGGTTCTGCTGGAATTGCTATGCGTAAATTAGTCGATGCAGATCCTGCTGAAATATTTTAACTAGAATTATTTTTATGCCTAAAGCCGTCAATAAAAAGGATAAAAATTCAAAAACTGTCTCTATAAATAATTTGAGTCATTATTATGGGAACAATGAAAATAAGAAACAAGTACTTAATAATGTAAATTTCTTTATTGAAAAAGGAGAGTTAGTTCTATTAAAAGGACCCTCTGGATGTGGCAAGACAACTCTTCTAACTTTAATTGGTGCATTGAGAACATGCCAAAGTGGAGATTTGACGGTTTTAAATAATCAACTAAATGGGGCTTCAAGAAAAACTAGACAAAAACTTCGAAGAAATATAGGGATGATTTTTCAGGGACATAATTTGCTTAGATGTTTAACAGCAGAACAAAATGTTCAGATGGGAGCAGATCTAATTACAAATTTAACGTACTTACAAA
Organism: Prochlorococcus sp. AG-335-A05; assembly: GCA_003282425.1. GTDB lineage: Bacteria > Cyanobacteriota > Cyanobacteriia > PCC-6307 > Cyanobiaceae > Prochlorococcus_A. The sequence goes on from QBZF01000021.1 coordinate 2,353, forward strand.
GAAGAGAATTAGCAAGGAAGTGGCTATCTGCGGTTGGCTTAGAGGATCATCATAAAAAACTGCCAAATGGATTGTCAGGAGGGCAGAAACAAAGGGTTGCAATTGCAAGGGCATTATCCGCGAATCCCAAACTTTTACTTGCGGATGAACCTACTTCAGCTTTAGACAGTGTCACTGGAAGAGAAATAGTTTCACTTTTACGGAAATTAGCAAAAGAGCAGAATTGTTCTGTCCTTATGGTTACTCATGATCCAAGGATTTCAGATATGGCGGACAGGATATTAAACATGGAAGATGGTAGGATATTTAATGCACTTAGTGAGCTAAGATAGTTAAAATTAAAAAAGAATTTTATGTCAAAGAGAAGAAATTTAAAAAAAGAAAAGCAAGACCGTAATCGTGCATATGCTAGAAAATTCAAAAAAAGAAAGCTTAGATCTGATGGTAGACCAGAAGGAAATAACGTAGCTGGAACAGCTAATAATGGCGGAGCGGCTGATTAGTAAAAATTTGGATCTTTTATATTTTAAAATTCTGTATATAAATAAATAATATATGGTTATGAACGTAAGCATCGTTATTCCAACGTATAACAGAAAACCAATATTGAAAAAATGTCTAAAGGCTCTTGAGAATCAAAACTTAAACGAGAATATCAGTAATTATGAAGTAATAGTTGTTGATGATGGCTCTACGGATGGCACAACCTATTGGATAAAAGATAATTATGAAGTTCTTCCTCATGTGGTCTTATATGAACAAGAACATGGTGGACCTGCTCTAGGAAGAAACCTAGGTGTAATGAAATCTAAATATGAAATTATCATTTTCATCGATAGTGATCTTATTGTTTTAGATGACTTTATAGCCTGTCATGTGAATAAACTATTATTCTCTTGGAATAAAAATAATAAAAAATGCTTTACTTATGGTTCAGTTATTAATACTTCTAATTTCACGAATCCAGAAAGTGAAAGATATAAATTAACTGATTTTTCCTTTGCATACTTTGCTACTGGAAATGTTGCTATTTCAAAAGAATTACTTTTAAGTGTTGGATTATTTGATAACTCTTTTAGCCTTTATGGTTGGGAAGATCTAGAGTTGGGAGAGAGATTAAAAAAATTAGGGACAACATTAATTAAATGTCCAGAAGCTGTTGGATTTCATTGGCATCCCCCTTTTGATTGTGGACAAATCGAATCATTAGTATCCCAAGAAAAAGAGAGGGCAAGGATGGCTTTAATATTTTATAAAAAACACTCAAATTTGAGAGTTAGATTTATGATTCAATTAACTCCGATTCATATTTTGCTTTGGCAAATAATTTGTCTTGGGGGATTGATAAGTATTAAAAGATTATTCCCGTTATTAAGATTTCTAATTGATTCAGGGAGAAATAGAATTGCATTAGAGATTGTTAGAATTCCGCTTAATTTAATTTATGTAAAAGAACTTAGAAGATTAATTTAAATTTTAAAAATTTATCTTCTAAGAAATCTTTTAGGATTTCTGATTATTTGCTATAATATCAAAAACCAAAACCACACATCTGACTGTTTCGGGTGATTTAAATATTTAAATTTCCCGTCGGATGGAGGCTAACCCGAAACTTACTTAAACATGGCTGTTGTATCACTATCTGAAATGATGGAAGCTGGTGCCCATTTTGGGCATCAAACTAGACGTTGGAATCCCAAAATGTCTAAATATATATATTGTGCGAGAAATGGGGTCCATATTATTGATCTTGTTAAAACTGCTCTATGTATGAATAATGCTTATAAGTGGACAAGGAATGCAGCAAAAAGTGGAAAAAGATTTCTTTTTGTAGGCACTAAGAAGCAGGCATCAGATGTTGTTGCTCAAGAAGCTGTTAGATGTGGTGCTGCTTATGTGAATCAGAGATGGTTAGGAGGTATGCTTACTAACTGGACTACTATGAAAGCAAGAATAGAAAGATTGAAGGATCTTGAGAGAATGGAAAGTAGTGGGGCTATTGCTATGCGACCAAAAAAAGAGGCGGCTGTTTTGAGACGGGAACTAGAACGCTTACAGAAGTATTTAGGTGGTCTTAAAGGTATGAGAAGATTACCTGATGTAGTTGTTCTTGTAGATCAAAGAAGAGAATCTAATGCTGTTCTTGAAGCTAGAAAATTAGACATTTCTTTAGTCTCAATGTTAGATACTAACTGTGATCCTGATTTGTGCGAAGTCCCTATTCCATGCAATGATGATGCAGTGAGATCTGTTCAACTTATTTTAGGACGACTTGCAGATGCAATTAATGAGGGAAGAAAAGGTTCTAACGATCAAAGAAAAAATTAATTTATTTTCAAACTTTAATAAAAACAAAAACATTATTTTTTTAAATGGGAAACATTACAGCAAAACTAGTTAAGGATCTTAGAGATAAGACTGGAGCAGGAATGATGGATTGCAAAAAGGCTTTAAACGAGACAAGCGGAAATGTTGAAAAAGCCTTAGAATGGTTAAGGAAGAAAGGTATAGCAAGTGCAGAGAAGAAATCAGGAAGAGTTGCTGCTGAAGGTTCTATTGGCAGCTATATTCATACGGGTTCAAGGGTGGGTGTTCTTTTAGAACTAAATTGTGAAACTGATTTTGTTGCTAGAGGAGATATATTTCAATCTCTTTTAAAAGACGTATCTATGCAAGTTGCTGCATGTCCAAATGTAGAGTACGTATCTATTGATCAAATACCAAAAGATATAGTCGAAAAAGAAAAACAAATAGAAATGGGCAGAGATGATTTGTCTGGCAAACCAGAAAATATTAAAGAAAAAATTGTTGAGGGAAGAATAGCTAAAAGACTAAATGAGTTAGTCTTGCTTTCTCAACCTTATATAAAAGATAGTGCACTTACAGTTGAGGATCTTGTGAAACAAGCAGCAGCTAAAATTGGTGAAAATATCAAAGTTAGACGTTTTACAAGATATACATTGGGAGAGGGTATTGAAAAAAATGAAATGGACTTTGCTGATGAAGTCGCATCTTTAAAGTCAAACTAAAAAACTTGAGCAATAGTATCAAAGGTAGAAATTCAAAAGAAGTTACAATTCAGCTAAAGAGGGCTGAAATCCAAAAAAATATATTAATAAAAAATATTTATAAAGAATATGAGGCCTATTTTAATATCGTAAGAAAATCTATGCTTAACTCTGTTAAAAAAGGTATAGTTGGTCTTTATTCTAATTTTTCTATTAGTGACAATGCATTAAATTCTAAAGAATTAAATATATTCTTAAACAAAAATATTAATCTGCTTATCAAATCAAAACTGCCCTTTATAACTATTGAACAACTTAAGTTAGGTGATATTAATGATCCTAAAAAACAGTTAGTAAATGTAAATGTCTTAAAAGAATTCGTAAAACGAAAAGAATATCAAACAGTAAATATTGATTATGAGAATGAAATAACTGCTAACGAATCTATAGAATTTCATTGCGATAACAATTTAAATACATATGAATATTATGAAACTTTAAGTGAAGATGAAATTCCCTCTGTAAATTTAGATGAAAGTAGTTATTTAAATTCTTTTTCTAAAGAAATAAGTATTGAAAAGATTGAAGATGGGAAACATTTAGTTAATGCTGTCTTTGAATTAATAGAAGAAACAAGTGATAATAAATTAATCGATTATGAAAAAATAAATGGTCAAGCCCCTGATGTTTTTATCTCCAGTGATAATTTAAATATTTTTGAATTTATTGATAAATCATATAGCAATTTTTTATTGAATCTTTCATATATAATAAACTCAGAATTATATAAAATAAGGTTAATAAAAAAAATTATAACTGAAGAAACTTTCAAATGTTTATCAAACAATAATTCTATAATTAAACATCCATATCCTTTTGTTATTAGATATGATTTGTATCCAGATAAGTTATCTCCAATTAATAATAAGTCTTCTGATGTTTATTTATTTAATATAACTAATGTTGAATTAGAATTTTATAACTTAGATCTTTCAATCTGTAGAAATAATATAAATGAATTAAAAAATAGGTTTAAATTATTAAATAAAAAGCAAAGATATTGGAAAAATAAAGAACTTGCTGCAAATAGTTCAAAGTAATTAAAAATTAAATTTATCTTGTTGATAAAGTGACTAATAATGAAAAATATATTAATTTAATTAAGGATTGGATAAGACCCCTTCAAAAAGCTCTTACGCTTGAATCAGAAAATAGATTTAATAATCTTCAAGGTAAAAAACAACATTTTAATGATTATTTAAATAAGTCATTAAGTAATCTAGATAATTTGAAATTAACTAATGAATTTATTAAATTATTTGGTGAATTCTCAATTAAATATTCTGAATATAATGACTTAGACATCAATCAAAGAAAAAGATTAGTAATTGATACTAGAAAAGGTCTACTAAAATTAGGTAAAGTTATTGATTTGAATTATTCTAATAAAAATACGGACATTTATTTTTCAAAAGACATAGATTCTAATCTATCATTAAACTCAGATATCTCGTTAATAAAAAGTATAGGAAAGATTAATAAAAACAAGCTAAATGAATTAGGTATATATAATATAAAAGATATAATTAGTTATTTTCCAAGAACTTATTTAGATTATACAAATAGAGTAAAGATAATTAATTTAAAACCTGATAATCTATATACCTGTATTGCAACTGTAAAAAAGTTTTATATTTATAAGAGTCCAAATAATAGTAATTTATCAATAATGAATATAGTGATATTTGATGAGACCTCCTCAATAAAAGTCACGAAATTTTTTTTAGGCAAGAGATTTAGATCTTATTCTTTTTTTTCTTCTCAGAAATCCCTATATGTTCCAGGTACTAAATTAGCGATATCTGGAAAGGTCAAATTATCTGAGTATGGGAAAAATTTTGTAGACCCGCAGATAGAAATTTTAAATACTAATGAAGAATCTTTAAATTTCTCTGGTAAGATTATGCCTTTGTATTCGCTATCAGAATCATTCTCAAATTTAAGTTTTATAAAATTAATTAAAAAAGTAATTATTTATTCAAAACAATATCCAGATCTACTTAATCAAAAACAACTTAACTCCTTATCTTTAGTTTCAAAAAGTGATTCTTTAATAAATATTCATTTACCTATTAATGAGAATGCTTTGATTGAGTCAAAAAAACGACTGGTATTCGATGAACTATTTCTATTGCAAATGAAGTTTTTATTAAGAAAAAGGAAGAATAATAAAAAATTAACTATTCAAAAATCTATAAAAAAGAATTTTTTACTTAAAGATTTTTTAAATAAAGTTCCTTTTCAATTAACAAAATCTCAGGAAAAAGTACTTGATGAAATTAAATCTGATTTATCAGATTTAACACCTATGTCGAGACTACTTCAAGGAGATGTTGGCAGTGGTAAAACTATTATTGCAATCGCATCTCTTTTAATTGAACTTGAAAAAGATCAACAAGGTGCATTAATGGTCCCGACTGAAGTACTTGCCTCACAGCACTATAAAAATTTAATACAATTTTTGAACCCACTTTTAGTTTCTGTAGAACTTCTTACAGGTAATACCCCACAGAAAAAGAGAAAAGAAATACTTACAAACTTAAAAAATGGAATGGTAGATATTCTCGTAGGTACGCATGCATTATTTGAAGATAAAGTTGTTTTTAATTCATTAGGGATCGTAGTCATAGATGAACAGCATAGGTTTGGTGTTACACAAAGAAATCGATTACTTAACAAAGGAGATAATACTAATTTGTTATCAATGACAGCTACTCCTATACCTAGGACTCTCGCTTTGTCATTATATGGTGATTTAGATATTAGTCAGATTACAGAACTCCCCCCAGGAAGAGTTCCAATAACAACAAAAATTATTTCAGAAAAAGAGTTAAATAAACTATTTAAATATGTTGAGAATGAGATAGATAACGGGAAGCAAGCTTATGTAATTTTGCCATTAATTGAAGATTCTGAAAAAATGAATTTAAGTTCTGCAAAAAAGATTTTTAAATATTTATCAGAGGAAATTTTTTTTAAAAATAAGGTTGGACTTTTACATGGAAAATTAAACTCTGAAGAGAAGAATAATGTCATCAATTCTTTTGTAAATAATGAAGTAAATATATTGGTTTCTACCACAGTTATTGAGGTAGGAATTGATGTACCTAATGCTTCAATTATGATTATTTATAATTCAGAAAGATTTGGTTTATCTCAATTACACCAGTTACGAGGGAGAGTTGGGAGAGGATCCCATAAATCATTTTGTTACTTAGTAACTTCTGAAAATAATAGATCAGAAAATAAAAGGCTAACTGTATTAGAAAAATCTAATGATGGTTTTTATATCGCGGAAAAAGATTTGGAACTTAGAGGTCCCGGCCAACTCTTGGGATATAAACAGTCGGGATTACCCGATTTTATATTGGATAACTTACCAAATAATAAAGTTTTAATTGAAAAGGCTAGAGAAGAGGCTCAGAGGGTAATAAACGAAGATCCCGACTTAAGAAAAAACATTTTATTAAAAGATTTGCTAATCGACAATTCTGACAATAAATTCATTCATGACTTCTTAAATTAAAACTTTTAATTGTCAATTTTTAAATATATGCAAATATAAAATCAATAGATAAAGTTCATTGAAAATTTGGAATGAGATCCCAATTGAGGAGAATAAAGATAAATTAATTGCAATACCAAGTTGTTTTAAATTTATTAGTCCTCATCCTTACTACGATCTAGGTGCTCCTTATAATGAAAAAAAATCCATTTGGAAATTAAGAGAAGAAGTTGTAAAGAGATTAATAAAAGTAAATGACTTTTTAAAATTAAAAAATAATAGTTTATCCCTTATGATTTATGACAGTTGGCGACCTATCGAAGTTCAAAAATTTATGTTCAATAGAGCCTTTATGTTGGAATGTGAAAGGCTAGATATTGATGCTTCTGAAAAAGATATGGAACAATATCCCATAGTTAAAAAAAATGTTGAGAAATTCTGGGCATATCCTTCGTTAGATGACAGATGTCCACCACCACATTCAACTGGAGGTGCTTTAGATATCACTTTGGCCGATAAGCGTGGAAATATTATATATATGGGAAGTAATATCGATCAGATGGATGATCAATCAAAACCAGATTTTTATAATAATAATGATAATGTAGATGCAATTATCTGGAATGATAGAAGAAAGTTACTAAAAGAAATTATGATTAAATTTGAATTTGTTCAGCATCCAAATGAGTGGTGGCATTTTAGTTATGGAGATCAACTATGGGCTTGGAAGAATAAAAAGCCTAATGCTTTGTATGGGAAAATATGATTTTTAATTTATCTTGCTTAGTAAATTTGTAATGAAAGATTCCTTTTGATTGTTAATAAAATCCCCAAAATCCTTTTCAGCGCTGCTTTTTTTCCAAAATTCTAATAAAGGTTGAATGGTTTTTTCTAAATCATCAAGTTCCATTCTTTGCAAATATGGTTTAGCTAATCTTTGAAGGTTTTTACTTCCCCCCAACCATAGTTGATATTTATTCTGCCCACTCCCAACAAGAGCTAATTCTGCCATATAAGGTCTTGTACATCCATTTGGACATCCTGTCATTCTAAATAGTATTGTCTTTTCTATATTCATATCAGTTAATAGGTTTTCTATTCTAGTTAGAACTTCAGGTAAAATTCTTTCTGCTTCGGTCATGGCTAGACCACAAAGAGGGAGTGCTGGACAAGCTAGAGCGTGTCTTTGAATTTCATTGATATCATTAAGATTGTCATATCCGATCTTTTTTAACGCCTTTTTAATTTTGCTTTTGTTTTTATTGGGAATATTACAAAGCAAAATATCTTGATTAGGAGTAAGTCTTAAATTAAGGTCATTTTCTTTAACAAGATCTCTTATTAATGATTTCTTATTTCCAGATAACCTTCCTGATAATAAAGGGAGTCCAACAAAAAAATAATCTTCATTTTGTTTATGCCAACCTAGATAATCAATTAATTTATTATCGGGTTCTTTTCTTAAAGGCTTAATTTCTTTTCTAAAGTATTTATCTAAAAGTATTTTTTTAAACCATTTAATTCCTTTTCTATGCAAAAGATATTTCATTCTGGAATTTTTCCTTGATTTCCTATCTCCATAATCTCTTTGAATGGCAACGATACTTTGAATTAGTTCATATGTGTCTTTATTTTCAACATAACCAAGTGGATCTGCAATTCTTGCAAAAGTCTCTTCATTATTATGAGTTCGCCCCATTCCTCCACCGATATAAAAATTACATCCTTCGAATAATCCTTCTTTTGAGGTGAATGCAACTATTCCAATATCATTAGTGAGGAGATCAACAGAATTATCTCCTGGAACGGTAACTGCACACTTAAACTTTCTCGGAAGGTATGTAGATCCATATAGAGGTTCTTGTTTTGTCCCGCTAAAAACATTCTCTTTAAATTGTAATTTCCTATTCTCTTCAATTTCTTTATCAGGCTTTATTGTATATTCCAAATCGCCGTCAGCCCATAGCTCCAAAAAGGTTCCTTGTCCGGCTACTGGGGTTAAAAGATCGGCAACTTTTACTGCTAAAGTTCTTGCGGTTATGTATTCTGATGTTTCAAAGGGTGCAGCCGGAGCCATGACATTTCTATTTATGTCCCCACACGCAGCTAAAGTTGATCCCATTGAATTTACAATAGATTTGATCACTTCCTTTAAATTATCTTTTCTGATCCCATGCATTTGGAAGGCTTGTCTAGTAGTTACCCTCAGTGTGCCGTTTCCAAGTTTGTCAGATAATTCATCTAAAGATAAAAATAATTTACCTGGTATTTCTCCTCCTGGACTTCTTAATCTAAGCATCATCTGCCAATCTTTACTTTTTCCAGGTTTCCTGTTCTCTCTATTATCTTGTTGATAACTCCCATGGAATTTCAATAACTGAACGGCATCATTAGTAAAATGATCGCTTTCATTTTTTAATTCGCTTGCAAGTGGTTCCTTTAGAAAATCACTACCTTTCTTGAAATTTTCAAATTTAGATACTTCTAGATTATTTGCTAAACAAGCTGTCTCTTGCTTAACAAGTTCTTTTTTCTTTTTTACTTTTTCTACCTTGATCAAGGGACCAAAACATATCTCTTTTTATACATTAGCGAAAAGCTTATTTAACTGGTAGTAAATTATAGTTGTAATAGCCATAAATTATTCTTGTCTAAATATTTACTTGAGATAGGAACAGAAGAGTTACCAGCAAAATTTTCTCATTCTGTAATAAAACAAATTAACTCTCTTATAGAATTTGAATTTGATAAGAAACTTATCAAATTTAATAATATTATTTGCACCTCCACACCAAGAAGAATAGTTTTATTTCTAGATGGATTAGTTGATCAGGCAGATGATAAGACGGTAATAAGAAAAGGTCCAAAAGCTACTTCTGCATTTCTTAATGGCGTACCAACTAATGCGGCTATAGGTTTTGCAAATAGTTTAGGAATTAATATAGATGACTTAGAAATAAAAGAAACAGAGAAGGGTGAGTTTGTATTTGGAACAAAAATTGAGAAAGGAGAATCTACAAGATCTTCTTTATCTTCAATAATCCCTAAAGTAATAAAAAATTTGCAAGGCCCCCGATTTATGAAATGGGGATATGGAAGCTTTAAATTTTCAAGACCCATTAGATGGATAGTTTCACTTTACAATGACGAAATTCTTGATTTTGTTTTTGATGAATGTGATCCTAAGATTTCAATAGGCAACAAATCAAAAAGTCATAGATTAATTAATAAAGTTATTGAAATTCATTCTCCAGATAGTTATTTTGAATTAATTGCTAATAGTGGAGTTTTTGTAAAAAGAGAAGAAAGAAAAGAAAAAATTGTTAATCTCATAAATCATGAATCTCAATTGGTAAATTTAGATCCTGATCTCTCTGATAATTTACTTAACGAATTAACTGATTTAGTTGAATCTCCTAATTTAATAACTAGTAACTTTGATAGTCAATTTCTTAATTTGCCTGTTGAAGTTCTTTCAACGGTAATGAAAAATCACCAAAGATATATTCCTCTTCTAAAAAAAGATAGAACATTTTCTAAATTAGCTTTGAGTTCAGAAAAAGTTATAAGTACAAATTTCTTTGTCCTATCTAATGGTCTTAAAGAATCTAATAATATTATATCTAAGGGAAATGAAAAAGTATTAAGGGCTAGATTCTCTGATGCGAAGTTTTTTGTAGAAAGTGACAAAAAAGTTTCCTCCAAAGAAAGGAATGAAAAACTTAAAACTGTTTCTTATTTGAAAGGGATGGGTAATGTTTCTCAGAGAGTAAAACGAATTGAGGCTACCTCAGTAAAGATACTTAATTATTTAAATGATCATTCTTTAGATAGTGAAAAAACTAAAGAAGCTGCAAAGTACTGTAAAAACGATTTGTGTAGTGAAATTGTTTATGAATTTCCTGAATTGCAAGGGATAATGGGTGGGAAATACTTGCGAAATGAAGGTTTTAGCAAAGAGATATGTATAGCTGTAGCTGAACATTATTTGCCTGGTTTTTATAAAGATGATTTACCTTCTACAAAATATGGAGCTATTATTTCTATCTCTGACA
>QBZF01000022.1 GCA_003282425.1 Prochlorococcus sp. AG-335-A05
ATCTAATTCATAATATAAGCATGAGAAATTTAATTAAAATTAAGGAAGAATTAAGTGATAAGCTAAAAAAAAGAGCAATATTTGAAGGTTTTGCCGTATCCGGAATAGCATCAATACCAGGAGGTTCTCGACTCAAATTAAGAACTCAAGCATTAGAAAGATGGTTAGCAAATAATTATCATTCTGAAATGAAATGGATGGAAGCCGAAAGAAGAAAAAATATAGAATCTCTCCTAAATGGAGCGAAAAGTGTTTTAACTGTTGGTTTTAATTATTTAAGTCATAAACATAAGGAAAAAGCAAAATTCAAAATTGGAAAATTCGGCCAAGGAGAAGATTATCACAAAGTTATTACTAAAAAATTAAAGAAAATAGGTAAATGGATTAATACTGAAGTTCCAAATTGCAAGTGGAAAATTTGTGTTGATACATCACCTCTTCTTGAAAAAGCATGGGCAGAAGAAGCGGGTATAGGTTGGATAGGCAAAAATAGTAATCTTATTAATAAAGAATTTGGATCATGGCTAACCTTAGGTTTTTTGATTCTTACGGAAGATTTGACGCCTGACAATTCTTCCCAATCTCTATGTGGTGTATGTGAAAAATGTATTAAAAAATGTCCAACAAATGCCATAACAGAACCCTTTGTTATTGATTCTGAAAAGTGTATTGCATACCATACTATAGAAAATAGAAATCAAACTTTTCCAGAACATGTAGAAAAACATTTGAATGGATGGATTGCTGGTTGTGATATTTGCCAAGATGTTTGTCCTTGGAATAAAACAGTCCCATTAAATAAGAGCATTGAAGCTTATCCAAAATCATGGGTTAAAAATCTAAATATTGAAGCATTAAGTTGGGATGAAAAAAAATGGAAAAAAAATCTTAAAGGAACTACATTAAAAAGAATAAAACCATGGATGTGGAAAAGAAATATAAAAGCAATGCTCAAAAACACATAAAAATATGAAAAAGTATCTTTTAAAAATATTATTTTTTTCAATAATAAGTAGCCATGTTTTTAACGCTGAAAGTTTAAAAGCTTTAATACCATATTATTACTTGCCAGAAACAAAAAGCTTAGAAAAACAAGGTTTATCAATTGGAAAAGAAGCTTATCAGCTTCTATATTTTGGACAAATCAAAGATAGTCTGAATTTGGCAAAATTAGCTGTAAAAATGAATAATAAAAATCAAACATTATGGACTATTTTAGCTGAAACACAAATTGCCAACAAATTATATGATGATGCATTAATCTCACTAGATAATGCTCAGAAGATAAACCCCAAAATGGGTGAAATATATTTTGCAAAAAGTAATATATATTTAAAACAATCGAAAATAAAAAAAGCAGAAATTTCTTTACTGTCAGGAATTAAAATCCTTCCTAAGAACTTTAAAGCAATTTTTCAATTAGGAAATATTTATTTAATGGAAAAAAATTATGAAAAAGCCATAGAAGAATTTGATAAAGCAATAAAAATTAAAAAAGATTTTTGGCAAGCAATTAACAACCAAGGCTTAGCATATTTTGAACTAAATAAAATTAATCTTTCTATTATCTCTTTTAAAAAGGCTATAGAACTTGAGGAAAACGCAGAAACATTATTAGCACTTGCTTCATGCTTAAAAAATAAAGACATTAACAAAGCGATAGTTTTAACAAAAAAAGCTTTAAATATAGATCCTAATTATGTTGACTTTAATTATAGAAAAGAACAGCTTTGGGGTGAAAAACTACAAATTTCTACTGAAAAACTTTTTGAAAATCCTCAAATTCAAAAAGAAATATTAGTTGCAAAAACAAAAATTAAATAAATTCCCCAACTATTAATACTGGTAAATATTTATTTACCTATTAATCTTAATTTAGTTTATTAAAGCTATCTATAGATTTCCTATTAAATGACTAAGGAAAAATTCACTTCTATATCGTTGCAGGAAGAAATGCAACGTTCATATTTGGAATACGCAATGAGCGTGATAATAGGACGTGCTTTACCTGATGCGAGAGATGGACTGAAACCAGTTCAAAGAAGAATTCTTTTCGCAATGCATGAATTAGGACTTACTCCAGATAGACCATTCAGAAAATGTGCCAGAGTTGTGGGCGATGTACTAGGGAAATATCATCCTCATGGAGATCAAGCAGTCTACGAGGCACTGGTTAGATTAGTTCAAGATTTTTCTACAAAATATCCAACTCTTGATGGTCATGGGAATTTTGGATCTGTTGATAATGACCCGCCAGCTGCAATGAGATATACAGAAACACGATTGGCGCCAATAGCTCATGAATGTTTCCTTAAAGAAATTGGATCTGAAACAGTAAGTTACTCAAATAATTTTGACGGTTCACAACAAGAACCAGACATATTGCCGGCACAATTACCTTTTTTGTTACTAAATGGGTCCTCAGGAATCGCTGTAGGTATGGCAACGAATATCCCCCCGCACAATCTTGGTGAAATAATTGATGGTTTAATTGCCCTCATAAACGATAAAGAAATAAGCGACTTGAAGTTGTCGAAAATTATATTAGGACCTGATTTTCCAACTGGAGGAGAATTAATTTGCAATGATGGTATGAATGAAGTCTACCAACGCGGAAGAGGATCTATAACGGTAAGGGGGGTTATTAAAAATGAAGAGATTAATTTAGGGAAAGGAAAGCATAAAAGAAATGCGCTTATAATTTCGGAACTACCGTATCAAATAAGTAAAGCAGGATGGATTGAAAAACTTGCAGAATTAGTAAATCTTGGAAAAATTGATGGGATATCTGATATAAGAGATGAAAGTGATAGAGAGGGGATGAGAATAGTTATTGAATTAAAAAAAGATTCAAATTCTGAAATTGTAATATCAAATTTATTCAAAAAAACAGGATTACAATCTAATTTTGGTGCGATATTTTTAGCATTAGTTAAAGGTAAACCTGTTCAACTTACTTTAAGAAAATATCTAAATTACTTTCTAGAATTTAGAGAAGAAACCATTAGAAAGAGAACAAATTATTTTTTTAAAATTGCATCTGAAAAATTTGCAATATTAGAGGGGTTTTCAATAGCAACTAAAAATATAAAAAATATTATTGACGTAATTCAAAACTCAGAAAATGCGTCTGAAGCCAAATCAATATTAATTCTCAAACATAAATTAAGTGACAAACAAGCAGATGCGGTGTTAAGTATGCCTCTAAAAAAATTAACAAACTTAGAAAGAAAGCAAATAGAAATAGATATGAAAGAATTACTTGAGAAAAAAAAATATCTTTGTAACCTATTAAATAACAGAAGCTTATTGCTTGAAACTTTAATTGAAGAACTACATCATTTAAAAAAGAAATTTAATGTTAAAAGAAAAACAAGAATTTTGAATGATATTAATCAAGAAGAAGAAATAGATACTATAAATAATCACATATTAGAAGACCTGATAAACAAAGAAACGAAAATATCAGTAGATAATAGATTTTATTTTAAAAAGATAATTTATAGTAATTATAAAAAATTATTAGATAATGAAAATAGATTTATAGATAATAAAAATGTTCAAAAGTTTATATGTAAAATTTACAAAAGTTTAAAAATTATTGGAATTACATCTTCAGGAAAAATTCTTCAAATAAATTGGAAATCAAACATCAATACTGACTATAAACTGGATAAAAAAGTTTTAGGAAATATAGATCCAATAGAAATAATAAATTTTCATCATCTTGATAGCGACTTAAAAAATTATTTATGTATTTTGAGTTCTGATGGAAGGTTTAAAAAAGTTTTATTTGATGAGGATATGATAAAAAGCAATAGGATCTTTTCAATTACCAAATTAAAAGATTCTACAAATATAATTGATTCATTTATTTTCAACAAAGAACAACAATTAGTGATATTAACTTCTATTGGTAGGCTTTTTAAATTTGATTTATCTAATAAATACCTAAACCCAAGTACAAAACAATCACTAGGACTATTATTGGTTAATCTTTTACCTAAAGAGCAAATAGTTTCTTGTTGTAAAAGTAAGGATAAAGATATCCTTTATTTAGTTTCTAAAAAAGGTAAGTTTTTTAAACTGAAAATTGATGAGATTTATAATTCTTATAATTCTAAATTAGGTTATGTAAATGAGAAGATTCAGCTTAAAGATGACTATTTTATAACAGTTCTTTCTAATAACCAATACATTGATATTGAAACGAATAAAAATAAATCTGCAAGATTAAACTTAAACAAATTAGATAACAATTCTAGCAAAAATGTTCTTAAAATAGATTTTTTGAATCTAGAAAAAGATGAATATCTTGAGAATTGTTATCGACTAGAAAATTATATCAATTAAGAATTATATTCATTTTCAACCCATTTTAAATATTCTTGATTTACCGTCCCGGTAACATAAGAACCAGTAAAACAACTCATTTCTAATTCTTGAATGGGAGAATCATTAATTATAGATTTTCTCAAGTTATCAACACTTTGATATACGAGATTATCTATTTCAAGCTTTTCTGCTATTTCAATTATTGATCTATCATGAGCAATTAATTCATCCCTGTTAGGCATATTAATTCCATAAACATGAGGATATCTAACTGGAGGAGCTGCTGAAGTAAAAAAAACTTTATTTGCCCCAGCATCTTTTGCCATTTGCACTATTTGTTTTGATGTAGTGCCTCTCACTATAGAATCATCGACTATTAGTACATTTTTGTTTTTAAATTCTGTACTCATAGCATTCAACTTTTGCCTTACAGATTGTTTACGTTTTTGATGACCAGGCATTATGAAAGTTCTTCCAACATATCTATTTTTAAAAAACCCTTCTCTATACTCTATCCCCAACTGCCTAGCAACTTGCATTGCCGCAGGACGTGAAGAATCAGGAATAGGCATTACCACATCGACATCCCCAGACTTTATTGTCTGCTTAATTGTTTCAGCTAAATAATCACCCATTTTTAAACGTGCTTGATACACTGAGATTCCATTCATCACTGAATCAGGTCTAGCTAAATAGACATATTCAAAGGCACAAGGAAATAACCTTGGGTTTTCTGAGCATTGCTTTGAAAAGAATTCACCATTATGGGTTATAAAAATTGCCTCACCAGGTTCAACATCTCTAACAACTTGATAATCATTATTTTCTAATACTAGAGACTCACTTGCTACCATCCACTCTTCTTTTTGTTTAGTTAAAGAAATTCTTTTTCCAAGTACTAAAGGTCTTATACCAAAAGGATCTCTAATAGCTAATAAACCATGTCCTGAAATTAAAGCTATTGAAGCATATGAACCTTGAATTCTTTTATGTAAGTTTTTAACTGCATTAAAAATAATATCTGGCTGTAGATCTTGATTATGGATCTGTTCTTGTAATTCAGTTGCGAATATGTTTAACAACATTTCAGTATCACTTGAAGAATTTGTATGACGTTTATCTATATTAAATAATTGTTTTTCTAAATCTCTTGTATTAGTAAGATTTCCATTATGAATCAAAACTATTCCATAAGGAGCATTAACATAAAAAGGTTGAGCTTCTTCAACACTTTCTGCTGAACCTTTAGTTGCGTACCTAACATGCCCTAAACCAATTTTTCCTATTAAATTCCTCATATCTCTTGTTCTATAAGCAGTATTTACTTGTCCTTTAGCTTTGTGTATATGGAAAACAGTATTTTCCATTGTAGCGATTCCAGTAGAATCCTGACCTCTATGCTGAAGTAGCAATAGACTGTCATAGATTTGTTGATTTACATCATCACAGGAAACGATTCCAACAATTCCACACATAATTAATTTCCGAAATTTGTAGATAATTCCATATTTTTATACATTATTCAAAATTATTAGAAATACTATTATTAAATTTATCAGTTAATTCATCAACCCTTAAATTGCATAGTGTTTGACCTTTGAAAATTATGTCAAGATTTTGTTCAGAAACAAATCCAATTTTTTTAACATATACGTTTCTTCCAAAATCTTTGCTCTTAATTTCAAGAAAATTCAAAAAATTTTGCTCTTCTTTTTTATTAAGTGAAAATATTATTCTTGACCCTCCCTCACTAAACAATAAATTATCTAAACGAGTATTTTTTTCTTCTAATTGAATATAAGCTCCCTTTGAGGACAAAATACAACATTCTGATAAAGCGACGGCTAAACCTCCATCACTAACATCATGAGACGAAGCAATAAAATTTTTTGAAATTAGATCCCTTAAAAAACTTTGACAGTATTTTTCATCTTGTAGATGAATTTCAGGAGGTCTTCCTGTTACTAAATCATGAAAATACTCTAAATAAGAACTTGCAGCTATTGAAGATTCAGAAGCATTTGAACCAATTATCCAAATTTGATCATGTAAATTCTTCCATCCTGAACTTATAGCTTTATTCACATTTTTAATAGTTCCTACCATTCCAATAACAGGGGTAGGATTAATAGGAGTTACTTGATTATTGTTATTTTTTGATTCGTTATATAAAGAAACGTTTCCTCCTGTTACAGGAGTCTCTAAAACAATACAAGCCTCGGAAATTCCATCGCACGCTGATGAAAGTTGCCAATATCCTATTTCAGTTTCAGGTGATGAAAAATTTAAATTATTTGTTATGGCTATTGGTTCAGCACCGACACAACTTACATTTCTTGCGGATTCTGCAACTGCTGCAATACTTCCTCTGTATGGATCTAATAAAACCCATCTACTATTACAATCTACAGAAGCAGCAACACCAGAAAATTCAAAATTTTTATTTTTTTCATCCTGCCTTCTAAGTCTTATTAAAGCTGCATCTGCCTCTCCTGGCTTAAATACAGTATTTGATTGTACTTGATAATCATATTGTCGATACACCCAACTTTTAGAAGCAATTGAAGGATTAGATAAAAGTTTTAAAATAATTTCTGAGAAAGAATAAATTTTTTGGTCTTTTAAAGAGAAAATTTTATCTTCGCATATAACTGGCAATTTATCTTCTGACCATTCCCATTTCTGTAATAAATAATTAGGAGGCTCCTTAATAGTATTATGTATATTAATTGGAGTTTCATCAGATAAAGCAGAGGTGGGAATTTGAGCAACTATTTGATTTTTTTGAGAGATAATAACCTCTTTTTTAGATATTACTTCACCAATAACATTTGCGAAAAGTCCCCATTTTTTAAATTGATTAATAAGAGTATTTAACTTATCTTCTTTAACAACCATTAACATTCTCTCTTGAGATTCAGATAACAAATATTGGTAAGCAGTCATATTATTTTCTCTTGCAGGAACTAGATCTAGATTAATTGAAATACCTAAACTGCCATTTGCAGCCATTTCAGCACTACTACATGTTAATCCCGCAGCTCCCATATCTTGCGCAGCAAGTACATCACCTGTTTTAAAAGCATCTAGACAAGCTTCAATAAGACTTTTTTCAATAAATGGATCACCAACTTGTACTGCCGGTCTATTATCCAAAGAATTAATAGTTAATTCCGAACTAGCAAAACTTGCACCTCCAACTCCATCTTTTCCTGTTGTATTTCCTACATATAAAACAGGAGAACCTACTTTTTTTGCTCCTGAACAAACAATTTCATCAGTTTCTAATAAACCTAAAGCCATAACATTAACTAAAGGGTTTCCAGAATAACTATCATCAAAATCTATTTCTCCGCCGACAGTAGGAACCCCAACACAATTACCGTAATGAGATATCCCCGCAACTACTCCTCGAAGTAAAGAAATATTAGATGGTTTATCAAGATTACCAAATCTTAAAGAGTTTAAAACTGCAATGGGTCTAGCACCCATAGTAAAAATATCTCTTAATATACCACCCACGCCTGTTGCAGCTCCTTGGAAAGGTTCTATAGCAGAAGGATGATTGTGACTTTCAATTTTAAAAACAAGTTTCTGATCGTTTCCTACGTCAATAACACCTGCATTCTCTCCTGGACCAACCAATACGTTTTTCCCAGTAGTAGGGAAATTAGCTAATAATGGTTTTGAATTTCTATAACAACAATGCTCAGACCACATTACTCCAAACATTCCCAATTCTGTTCTGTTAGGTTTTCTACCTAATCTCTTACATATCTCTTCGTAATCATCACAAGTTAAGTTTTCAACTTTAAGTGATTTATTAACATCATAGGTTTCGTTATTTAAAGAATCTATCATTAGTCAAATCCAAGGGTCATCTTCTCTTTTGTTCCTGAAAGATCTTGCTTTTTCTTCCTCATTATAAAAAATATTTTGATCAAACTCAGATTTTTGGTTTATATCTTCATCTTCTTCAAGCCAATCTTCTAATCTATTTGTTGCAGTATTTTTCATATCATCAAAACGATCGATTATTTTCTTTCCTTTTTTAAAAAATTCATGCTTAATGCTTGATTTTATTAAAGGAAAATCATCTATAGAAACACAAGAACAAAAAACTAAACCAGGTTGCTGATCAACAATATTCTCTATATTTAATTTCCATCTACTTGAGCCTGGAATCCTTGGGTTGGAACGAGAAATTAAATAAAACTTTATGTTGCCAGTTTTCATTTCGAATAAAAAATCTGCTATTACTCCTATCTTTGAACCTTCTGAATTAACTAAAGTAGCTTCTATTAAATTAGGAAATCTATTTAATGTAGCAAGGTCTGAAATTGCAGGATCACCTTTTACGAAAATATCATTATCAATTATTTGACTAATTTGATTTAATTTCCATACATTTCTTTTTAAATCCAAATTCGAGGGGCGAGAATACCAACCTAAAATTCTGTGAACAGGTGGATGCATCCAAGCATTTTCACCAATTCCATAATTTAAAGTTACGTTAGCTTTTACGTTATGTCTTAATAATTCACTTAATAAGAGTTCTTTTGGTAATTTCAACTTAAGAACGGACTTGAACAGGCATGACTAAATAAGTAAAAGAGTTAATATTATTATCTGGAACTAATACAGCTGGAGTAGTAGGAAGATTACATTTAAAAATTACATTTTCACTTGATATAACTTTTAAACCTTCTAATAAATACCTTACATTAAAAGCTATTTCAAATTGATCAAAATCAAAAGATACAGGAACTATTTCACTAGCATTTCCTATATCTTGAGCATCCGCACTGACCAATGCTAAATCCTTTTCATTTAGTTTTATCTTCACAACACTACTTTGTTGATCTGCTAAAACAGCTATTCTTTCAAGTGATTCGATTATTTTTTTTGTATTAAATGTAAAAATTTTCGTGAAATTATCAGGTATTAATTGAGAATAATTTGGATAAGATCCTTCAAGGGTTCTAGTAGTAATTATTTGATTTGAGGAAATAATTACTACTTGACCTTTGTCATAGAAGAGTTTAATTGAATTTTCAGCACTTCTCAGGCCAACAAGCTTTTCAATTTCTCTTAAAGATCTTGTTGGTATAGTAACTGATAAGTTTTCTTCATTAGAAACAAAATCTTCTTTTACATCAAAATTTTCTTTATTATTAACCAAAACAACAGCCAATCTATGCCCATCTGTTGCAGCTGACTCCAAATATTTTAAATTAAATGTAAAGTTTACTCCTGTGAGTAATTGCTTTGAATCATCACTACTACTAGCGAATATAGTTAATTTTAAAGCTTTTAAAAAAGAACTTGGATCAATATTCAAAGATGTACCACTTTCTACAAACGGTAAACTTGGGTAATCATCCGATGGAATACCTTTTATATTAAAAGAACCCCTATCGCTTTTAATTAAAATATTATCAGAGCTCTCATCAACATCTAGAGAGACAGGATTTTCACTTGGTAATTTATTAACTATTTCAGATAAGAGTTTGGATGGAAGAGTAATTGCTCCACTTTTATTTACAGTCGCATCAAATGAAGTTTGTATTCCTAGATTCAAATCAAATCCAGTTAAACTAATTTTATTAGTACCTTGATCAGCGGTGAGAAGTAAATTTGCAAGGATCGGATGCGTAGGTCTTGAAGCAACTGCTTTGCTAACTAATTGAATAGCATAATTAAATTCATTTTGATTACAAACAATCTCCATCTGAATTCATGACTTTACTTACATACTAGAGCCAATTTCTTGATTATTGCAATTAAATATTTTCTTTTAAATTTTCAATCTTTCTATTAAATATTTTTCAAATTAAGAATTTATATAGTAGTAGTAGTCTTCGTGGAAACTGTGGAAAATAGTCAATAACATTGTCGTGTTTGATGATAAACAAAAATAAAATGGTGGAAAAAGAATTGTAAATGTTGATAATTAAGAAAAGGAATTATATTAACTCATATTTATCAACATTCCTATTTCTTATTTTGATAGTTATTCAACAGTTTTTTTTAGTTTTTAAATTAATTCCACAGTCACTTTTATTTTTGGTTTTGTTAGTAGCCCAAAATTTTTGTTATGTTTTTTAACGAAGGTTCAACATTTTTTTGGAAAATAGCATCATTATTCTTAATCGCACAATCTGGATCTTTTAAGCCATTACCTGTTAAAACACAAACTATTGTTGATTCTTTTTTGATTCTGTTTTTATTTTTAATGATTCCTGCTACTGAAGCTGCGCTTGCTGGTTCACAGAAAATACCTTCTTTTGCAAGCATTTTATAAGCTAAAATAATCTCTTCATCAGTTACGGATTGAAAATCTCCTTTACTTTCTTTTTTAACGATTTTTGCTTTATCTCTATTTACAGGATTTCCAATTCGAATAGCTGTCGCAATCGTTTCAGGATCTTGAACTATAATATTTTTCACCAAAGGTGCAGATCCTTCAGATTGAAATCCCATCATTATTGGTAATTTTAAATTCTTCTTA
Source organism: Prochlorococcus sp. AG-335-A05 (assembly GCA_003282425.1). Classification (GTDB taxonomy): domain Bacteria; phylum Cyanobacteriota; class Cyanobacteriia; order PCC-6307; family Cyanobiaceae; genus Prochlorococcus_A. The sequence continues at coordinate 10,847 of QBZF01000022.1, forward strand.
ATTTTTG
>QBZF01000023.1 GCA_003282425.1 Prochlorococcus sp. AG-335-A05
ATGTCAAAAATTTGAAAAAAATTGAAAAGTTTGTACTATCACAACATTTAGATCACGCGGGGGTTATGTGGCATTGTACATATTTTGATTGGCTTGAAGAAGGAAGGATCAATGCACTTTCAAAAGGAGGTTTAGATAATATTGACCTCACAAAAATGGTTTTGAGTTACCTTTAAAAGATACTTCAATAAAATATATATCACGTTATTTCTTGGAGATGCCATAACAATAGAAACTATATTTAAAATAAGCAAAAGTCCAAAATAAAAATCTATTTAAAATTCATTAACAAAAGCAAAACAATTTTGACCATAGCTTAGGTTAATTTGGTTCTAATAAATAAAACAAGTTTTTCTATCATAACGAAAAGGCCTGATTTTATATCTTAAGCTTTTTTAAAATTAAACGGATAAGATTATAGTTAGCTAATTTATTAATTATTTAGAGCAATTAAATTCTATTCACTAATGAAGGATATATTTCTTGTCTTGGATTCGTATCAATATCAAATGGAATCAAGTTATCAGGAAACATCTTCTCTAACAAATCTTTTTACTGAAAACAAATTTATAGGATGGCTAGGTCTTTTTATTGTATTTTTTTCAATCTTTACAATTATTATTTTTCAGTTTCTTGAATGGGAAAGTAATGACAAAAATAAGGAATAAAAAAGACTTGACTTATAATAAATATAAATATTTTATAAAATGGCAATTTACTTAAAAATAACTAATCCAACTGAAGTTGTAAAAAAAAAGACCTCTAAATGGTTAACAGATATAACACCAGAAAGAATTGATCGAAAATTAGTTGAAGACGAAGTTATTAAAGGTATTATTGAACAATTAACACTTGAAGGTATTGAAGGCGAAATCTCAGCAATAAATGGTTTTGATGTAAAAGACTCTAAATTAATTACAAAAAATGATTTTATAATTAGAAAAACGAAATTTTTTTAACTAAAAAAATAATAAATTAAAATGAATAATATTTTTATTATTTTAGTTTCTCTAATTTTGTTATTTTTGATAACTATTTTTAGAGCTTTTCTATTAAAAAAAAGAAAAGATAAATTAAATAATTCCTTAAATGCAAATTACTTCATTGAGACGATAAATAGACTTATTGAAGAAAATAAACACAATCTATTGGAGGAAAGAATTAGATTAAAAGTTATTGATGCTTATGGCAACGAAGACTTGAAAAAGTGGATTGGAAATCCCCCTCTCGATGAGGAATTAATTGAGAAAAGCATCAATAATGGTTCAAAAAGGTTAAAAGAAGGTATTCCATACTTTTGGGAAAAAGTCATTTTAAAAAAATTTTCAGGTCCAGACATTTTTTTTGAAAAATGGAAAGCTTATCGCAAGATTAATCCAATTATTAATGATGAAATAATTGGTGCGAGTAGAATACTGGAGAAAGAAGACTGGTTTATATTCATAGCTAGCCAAATAGAAAAAACTTGTTTAAATTTAATAGAAAATAATACATCGAGGATTAATAATCAAAACTATAAAAAAGGAATTATATTTGAAAATCATTGTATGGAAATTCTCAAAGAGAATGGGTGGAAAGTGAAAGAAACCCCTATTACCGGAGACCAAGGAGTGGATTTGATTGCCTCCATCGATAATTTAAGGATTTGTATTCAATGCAAAAATCATAAAAAAGCATTAGGCAACAATGCTGTTCAAGAAATTTCTGCTGGCAAATTATATTGGAAAGGAACTCATGCGGTATTAGTCTCAAAATCTGGTTTTACTAAATCTGCACAAAAACTAGCTAGAGCTAATAAAGTGAAACTAATAAATGATTTTGAATTAAAAGATTTAGAAAATCTACTAATTTAGTTGAATTACATAAGTTGGGATATCCCTTCTTTATATAAAACAAGTGTCGTAAAAATCCCAGAAGCCCATATTAAACCTCTAGCAATAGGAATATTTAAAACATAAGCGCCAATATACAAGAAACGTAAGAGAGGGTGCATCCAAGCTGCTATTAATGAGAGGTTTGAATTAGGTAAAGTAATTAAACAAAGTATGCAAGCTGGAGCATGAATAGAAATGCTTTCCCAACAATTCTGATGACACCAAACTGCTCTTTTACCGAAGTCTGGCAATTTCTCAAATAATGCTCTTGGTGCAGACATATTCTCCACAGAATAACCAGCTTTGATTCTTCCTAGAGTCAAAGGAATCGTCGATAGTAATACAACTACAACAGACAGGCAAAGGCTCCAAGCGAAAACTATTGGCATATATCTTAAATATTTAATTAAGCTTAGTAAATTACTACTTATTAATGCGGAATAATATTTAATATTTAAAAACTAATGTTTTAATTTATATTCATAAGCTATATTAAAATCCTTATGGACATTTCAAAAATATTAACAATACTACTTGGTAGTATTTTAATTTATCTAACTTTTTTATTTTTAGGATTTAATTTAAGAAATAAAAATATAAAGGCGCAAAATCTAACTAAAAAAGACAAATAATTATTTCTAGTGGGAAATAATTCATTATTTTTTTTTAATTATATTTTATGGAAATAAAAAAGATTATTAATTATATTAAATTGAAGAATTTTTAATAAAAACTATTCTGTTTTAGATAAAAATAATGAAAAAGATCTATAAATTTATAAAAAGTTTTTTATTTATATCATTATGGTTAATAATCTCTTCTTATTTACAAAAATATTGGAATACATTCCACTGGGAATATATATACCTTAATTTAAGAACAATTTTTGATAAAGAGTTTTGGTTCGTTTTAGAAAGATATCTATTTGGATTTGACCTAGGTTATTGGATAGAGGAATTATTAAAATTTTTGTCATATGAAATACCCAAAGAGACCTTTAAATATGTGCCAATATTCTTTTTTTTAAAATATATTTGGATTAAAAGATAAAAATAATTTATAGAGACTTAATAAATTCTTGAAATCTTTCAAATAAGATATTGTCTTTAATTCTTCTTAGAACAAATAAAGTTCCTTTATCACCCCTGCAAATTCTAAGATCTTTGCTTAAAAATGTAATTTCTAACCATCCTTTTTGTTCTTTTTTAATTTTAGTTAAAGCGTTTATTTTCCTTATTCCAATGTAAGGTCCAATTATTCCAGCATGAGTAAAACTAACTCCAATTTTCTTTTCATTTAAAGAACTCAATTTTGCTACTATTCCTGTTCCAATAATTGAATTAATCCCTCTGGGCTTGAGTAAATTCAAACCATTTAGATTTAACGGATCAAGAATTTGAAGATTATCAACTAGAGGAGAGTAATTTAGAAATGGAGCTTTTGAACTGCTCCATCTAAGCTCCCATACTCCTTTTAACTTCTCAATATCCATGTTGAGAGTAAATTTTGATTCCTTTTCTAGTTCTTCAGCCATATTTTTAATCTTTTTTGTTTCCGGACTTGAAAGGATTAAGTTCAATAATTGTTGTTCTAAATTCATTTAAAAAGATTTACAAAATAACCTGAGCAATAATACTTACGTTGATGTGCTATATTCTACTGAAAATGTTTTGATTCCATGACAAAGAGTTACTGGCTTAAGAAAATATCCATACCAAATGCTGATTTGTTTCTCGAATACATAAGGACAGTCTTGCCATGGATAAAATCTGTAGGAGGGGTTGTAGTAAAAAAAGATATTACCCAAGATTCCAACTCACACAAGTGGGATGGGGGCCAATTAGGAATGGTAATTGAATTTGAATCTAAGATAGCTGCAAAAAGAGCTTTTTATTCAGATGTATTTCAGAACTATTTGAAATCTAGAGATTTAATGGAACTAGTGACAATAAGCACTCTTTAATATTAAAAAATAAATTTCTAAAATAATATATACCAGCAAAAAGCACAAGTTGATTTTTTGCAAATTAAGTATTTACTACTAGTAATCATTTTTTGTAATGGTTATAACTTCTTTATTCATATAATATTTAGCACAATTTAAGTAAGTAATAATTAACAATTAAATTAAATGAACTACTCCACTGAGCAAGAAGATTATTTAATGACAACCCCTTACACAAAAAAAATTCAAAAAAAATTTAAGGAAGTTAAAAATTTTCTTGAGAAAAATGGATTTAACTCATCTTCCCAAGGACTTATGCAGGATATTATTAGTTCTCAAGAATATATTTCCAAAAATGATTTATGAAAAAATGTTTTTTTCATAGCGTTTTAAAATAATAAATCCCACCAATCAAGAAAGGCAATAATATCCCTAAGAATAAGAGAAAAGATTTTTTAGATTCTCCTTGTGTTATTGGATTGATTTTTGGTTCAATTGCGAATCCATTTTGTCTTCCACCGCTTTCAGTTGTATAACCTTTTTTATTCATAACTAAAAAATTTCATATCATTATTGCATGAATATTTTTTCGTTTAAATAAATTTTACATTTAGAAAAAATTTTTAATTATCTAATAATAATTAATTAATTTCAATTTTGGATTTTAATTTAGCAGCTTTTTTAAGTAAACCAACAATTTCTTTTCTACCATTGGCTTGTTCTGCTCTATCAATTAAATCAACATATCTTTTTGTAATTTCTCTGTAGTTCATTAAATTAAATTTATTCATTTGATTATAAAAATAGGATATATATTTTTTTGTATAAAATATATCACAATCGTTTTTAAATTCTTTTAAATTGTTTACCTAAACCATCCTTTCTTTTTAGGTTCTTCTACGACTTTTACTGGTTCCACTTTTTTACCAAATAATCCCTTTTTCTTTGGTTTCACATCTTCAGTTATCAGTTCTTTTTTTCTACCAAATAATCCTTGCTTCTTAGGTCTATCCTTTAAGTCTTTTTTCTGATTTACTTTTTTAACGGAAGATTTAGATTTATTCTGTACTGGATTTTTACCATCTGATAAAAGCTGATAGACAAAATATCCAAAAACACCAAAAAATCCTATTGCTTGGACTAAAGCGGTACCGATATTATCAAACATTGGCGATTCTAGTTTTTAATAGAGTAATCTATTAATTATGGAAAAATATTTTTATAAATGCGGAACAAAAGAATTTAGATTTATGAATTAAAAATTAAGATATGAAATTTTTTTAAATAAAACTATTTATAGTAATTAACCAGATCGATTATTAAAATCGTAAAGAGAGAAATTCCCAAGATGTATGGAACAAAAGGATATTTATTCAAGATTTGATTTAAATTACTTTTTGAATCCTTTTTTGATACTTTCTTCTCTCTAGGCGGCAATCCTAATTCTTCTCTTCTTTTAGCTTCTCCCATATTTTAAGATGTGTACTTTAAAACAAATATAGTACAGATATATATATATGTTTGTACAAGACTTAAATCTCTGCTGAATTTAATTACAAGTTTAATTAGAAATTTAGTTAATATATTCCTATTAATAAAAACAAAATGATAGAAATAGTTTGGTCAGTAAATATAATGGTTGCAATTTTAATTGGTGGAGTTGGCTGGGTCTTATATTATATTTTCACTTACGACCAGAAATATACATCTTAATATCAAAATGGCTGAAAAAGATTTAGTTAATTTCCTAAAAAAAATAGAACAATTAAACAAGATATCGGAATTAATTAAAAATAATCCTATAAGAAAGAAAGAGTTGTCGGATTGTAAAAATCATGAAGAGGTAATTTGCTTAACTTCAAAATGGGGTTTTGAAATTGGCAAAAGATGGGGTGAGTATTGAGTCTAATTTTCATTAATAGTATTACTAGATCCACTTTTGAAAGATAAATATAAATAGAATCACAAATATTATTTACAAAACTTTTAAATATGCAGGATATATATGAGGTCAAAAAAAAGATATATCAAATTTCAGCAATTACAGATAGAGGGCAAAGATTAAATCCATTTGTATCGTCTATGTATCAGGAAAAATTAAAGGAGATGGAGCAATTAGTAAATTCTCTTAAAAAACAAAATTTAGAAATCTCAGAAGAAAAGTTATCTGGAGAATGGGAATTAATTTATTCAACAGTTGAATTATTTAGAAGTTCTCCCTTTTTCTTGGCTATCGAAAAAGCATTAAATGACGAATATAAAAGTAATCTTTTTTTTAAATTGCATCAATTACAAGTAGGGTCATTTGGTTTATCTACTATTGGAAGAATCGCTCAAAATATTGATTTTGAAAAAAAGGAATTTATATCTACATTTGACACCATAATTTTTGGTCTAACTACAATTCCTATCCTTGGTTGGTTTAAGCTTCTTCCAACATTTGGTGGAAGGGTAATTACTTTGGCTGATGAATTAAATTTAAACGATAATATTCTTCAAATGAATTTGCGAAAGACTAAAGTCTCAAAAGTCGAGGGACTTAATAAAATTCCAATCTTTAGTAAACTTCTTATGGATAGATGGTATCCAGTAAAGGAAGTCTGGGAGAAATTACCCTGGAATAAAGAATCACCTTCTTGTGAGGTCTCCGTAATCTATTTAGATGAGGAGATAAGAATAATGAAAGATATATATGGATCTATTTTTATCTATATAAGACCAACAATTTCTTTATTAAATACAGATGGCTGAGATTTATTTAGAAAGTATTGAAAACTGGTTTAAATGGAGCTGATCCAAAAAATTCTGGGATTCCTGATGAATTAAAACCTATTCCATAACCGCCATCTGAAACTTGAAGTTCAACCTCGAGCCCGTTTACTCCATCATTAATTACAACGGGAGAGCCTGAATTCGTCTCAAACACACCGATCAATCTTGTTACTGCAGAAGCACTAGATGCCCTTGTTAAACTACTGTCAGTAAGTATTGCCGAAACTTTTCCTCCTGTTGGCATGGTTTCAGGTCCGAAGTCTGCCTCAAAACCCTCATCAAAAGTATCTAACTCTTCAGTATGATTCGCTGCAGTACATCCACTACTAGAATTAATATCTCCACCCCTAGTACCTGAACAATAAACCGTCCCATTTAAACTAACTGTACCCTTCAAACCAAATTCATTAAGAATAGTAATGTAAGCATATGTATAAGTTTCATTAGCGGGTCTTCCCAAAGCTGGTGGTAAGGTTACAGTCTTTCCTGCTAAATCAGCTCTTGTTCCGGCAGATGAAGACATTGATACTACACAACTTGCTTTGTTAAAAGCTTTTGGTGTGCCTGAAATTGGATTCTGAGTACATAAGCCCATTTCATAAATAACTACTTCAAATCTATCCGGCGAACCCAAACAATAATAATCATAAGAATTTAATTTTGTTGCAACTGCTGTATTATCTTCAGAAAAAATATTTTGTTTAGCAGTAGTCTGAGTTAATACCTCTTTGCAAAGAGGTGGAGCTTCAGCTTTAACAGAATCAATATTTGTTGTTAATCCCAATAATACTGTTCCCAGTGCAATTGAACTAGATGACCTTAGTAATTTCTTTGAAAAAATATTTTTAAAATTTTTCATAATAGGTTGTTGAAACAATTTTTTAAATTTTAGTTTTAAAAGGAAAGAAGATTAAAGAAAGAAAAAGAAATTTTTAACTCATAATAATTAATTTCCTTTAGCTCTATTTTGGAATGTTCCTACAGATCTTTCCAAAAGAACATCATATTTACGTTTAACTGGTTGAGTCATTTGAGTAATCATATTTTTCTTGTAATTAGCTTTCTCATACTTCACAGGATTACCAGTGAAATTCATTCTTAAACCAAAGAAGGTTTCATCTGTTCCAGGCAGTGAAGTATTTACCGTGGTTGATGCCGCTGAAATCTCATTAGAAACAAAAGCTTCTAAACCTACATGTGGAGTAGCCTGCCAACTAACAGAACCTTCTAAACCTGAATTGTCTTGAGTATTTTTGTAATCCCAATTAAATCCTCTAACAAAAAAAGCAAGTTCTGGATTATTAGGAAGCCTGTATCCCAGTTCGACATCCCAACCATCTACAACTCTTTCCTTATAAGAAACACCTTTTACTGTAACGGATTTTTCATCAGTCATTGCCATATACCAGTTATTTCTAAATTCAAAATCCTTCCAAAGATATTCTCCACCAAGTCCTAATCTGCTATGGGCATCACTATAGTCAGTCATTCTGTAGTCCCAGAAAGCGTTAGCTCCAATCATTGATACATCATTAGGACGATGTCTAATACCTAAGCCTAAGTTTGTGGTAGAACCTTCTGCGTTCGTTGCTGTTGCAAATCTCGCCTGAGAGAATGCAAGAGTTTTAATATCACCCTCATCATCTTTTGATAGCTCAGCTAGCTTCATCAGACTATTTAAAGAGAAACTAGTATCTGATTCTGTTCCGCCTGAAATATTTACAGAAGTCTGAGCAAAAAATGGAATTTCTTGAATCTCACTATTAGCTGTTGAATTAACAAAATCAAAGCCAGCATCTACTAATAATTTTTTACCATCATTAGCCATCATGTTGGAATATTCACTTCCCTCTGAACCATCATTCATTAGAGGAATGAATTTAGTTGAGTAAGTTGCTCCTTTAATTATGTATTCATCTAATTTGTCTTTTGTAATATATTTATCTACATTATTATTTTCGTTAAGAGTATCTATATCGTTAATAAAATTTGATTTCTTATCAAAATTTGGATTCGAATAAGAAGGAGTCAGAAGCGTTGCAAATAAGCCAGTTGATAGGAAAGCTAAAAATAGTTTGTTTATACTGAACATTTCATAATTAATAGACACTTAAGTTATAAACTATGAAAAAATTTTTAAAGGATTTTATCACAAAAATCTAGAAACCTAAATAAAAGAATTAATTTTGCTTAATAGCAATATCGCGAGATATTAATATATGAGTTATGTTCAGAATGAACATTTTAAAAATTATGCTTAAAAATAAAGAAAAGAATTCTGTAGTAAGAGGAATATTCTTAATTTTAGGTTGGAGTTTAGGTTTAGACAGATTCTACGAAGGAGATAAAAAAGGTGGGGTCTTATCAATTATTGGATGGAGTATTACAATTTTTACCTTCCTATACCTGAAATGTTCCGGATATGAATATGTTGATGGTGTAAAAAATTATTCAGACTACTCCCCAAACCCTTTAATTGTATTACCTTTGCTAGCTGGAGCGTATGGAGGATTTCTCATAATCAAAAAGGCTTTCAGATTAGCTAAACAATTTGAAAACGCAGAGTAATTATCTCAAAAAAATAGTCAAGATAATAAACCTGATCCTTTCAAATAAAATTTAACTAAAAGAATAACTAGTAAATT
>QBZF01000024.1 GCA_003282425.1 Prochlorococcus sp. AG-335-A05
AAGTTCTTCTTGAGTTTTCAGGAGTTTTAAAATTACCTGACCCAGCACATTTAGAACAAATAATTTTAAAACAAGGAATTGAATCTTCAGTAAGGATACTAGCTTTAAAAGCAATTTTTGAATCTTCCATTTTCAATGTAGAAATCAAGGAAATTTTGCAAGGTTTACAATAAAATCAAATTCTTATTTTAGGGCGTTTAAAACCTTAAATTTCTCTTTAATTTTTTTTATAAATTTCTTAATTGATTTGTTATCAAAGGAAATTACAACTAATTCAAGTCCCCCACTTTCAATTGGTCTCCAACAATTAAGAGGTGCTTCTTCATACCAAGTATTTATTTTTTTTCCAACTATTTGTATTTGCAAAGGCAATGATTTATTTGGAATCCATATACGTCCTTTTATTCGAAGAATATTAATTTCACTTAAAACGTTTGCTATCTCTTTCTCAAATTCTTTTTTGTCAAGAAAATAATTTAACTTTACTGAATCAGAGACAAGTTCAACATGATTATGATCATGTTCTTCAGAAATTAATTTTTTATAATTATCCTTTTTTAAATCAATATCAAATATATATTTTAAATCAATTTTGCCATTAAAAGATTTAAGAATGGGAACAGTTGAATTAAACTTTTCTTTGATTATATTTTTGATAGATTTAAATTCTTTTTCATTTAAAACATCTGCTCTTGATATTAGAACGATATCAGAAACCTCTAACTGTTCTTCAAAGAGTTCTTCTATGGATGCATTATGGTCAATCTTATTTAACTCATCGTACTGATTAGTTATTTCATTTAAATCATTTATTGGAGATCCCTTAAGCATTGACTCTCCATTGACTATGCCAATTACGAGATCAAGATATATTGATGACCTTATCTCAGGCCAATTGAGTGCTTGTATCAATGGTAAGGGTAAGGCAAGTCCACTCGTCTCAATGATTATTGCTTCTATGTCAGGATTAAAATTTACAAGTGATTTTATCGAGGGAATAAAATCATCTTGAACGGTGCAACATAAACAACCATTATTTAATTCAATAATACAACCTTCGTCAGAATCGTCACAACCATTGCAGCTTTTAACCAAGTCACCATCAATCCCAACATCACCAAATTCGTTGATTATTAAACCAAATTTTTTATTGCTCTCTTTTATTAAATATTTTAAAAAAGTAGTCTTTCCTGACCCAAGAAATCCAGAAATTATAATTACAGGTATTCTTTTATTCATATATATTTTCTAACAACCAAGACTATATTCTGTACTTTCTCCTGTTGAACTATTAGTACCATTTGCTATTTCACATAATTCTTTTTGTTGTATTCGGCTAAGAACTGCATTAGTAAAATCTGCGCCATCAATCTTAGCTCCTTCAAAATTACTTTCCATTAATAAAGCATTTGTGAAATTCACATCTGAAAGATCCGCGTCTGTAAAATCTGTTGCATAAGCTAAAGCGTCACTAAGGTTAGCTCCTTTCATAGTTGCGTTTTGCAATTTACTATTATTAAAAACTGCGCCCTCCAAGTTACTTTGACTAAAATCAAATCCATTTAAATTGAACTTTACAAATTCATTACCACTAAGATCTTGACCATGCATATCTTCCTCTAAATCAAGGTCTTGCTGGTTTCTTATTTCTGGAGGTCGTTTAGCCCAAGCAGAGTTTACAAAATTAAAAAATAGAATTCCAATAAAAAATATAGTTATTAAAGCATTCTTGAGGGAAGAAAAATTAATTGATTTAATCATAATAAAAATGTATTTTAGATCTAGGGTTTTAAAGTTTGTATTACCATCTTAAAGGAAAATATATGGCAATGTCACTAAAGGTTATTGTTCCTTCTCATCCATTAATAAAACATTGGCTTTCAATTTTAAGAGAGAAAAATACTCCTAATATTTTATATTCAACTGGCTATGAACAATTAGGAAAATGGCTTACTTATGAAGCGTTAAGAGATTGGCTTCCATATAAAAAAGAGTCGATAAAAACAGATAATGGAGAGGCAGAAGGTGTATTTATAAATAATGATTATCCAATAAAAGTAATAGCGATAATGCCTGAAGGATTATCCCTATGGTACGGAGCAAAAGAAGTGATCCCCAATTCAACTCTTTTGTTAGGAGAATTACCAACAAAGATCGAAGAAAATGTAGGTGTTATGGTTTATTCAGATCAAATAAAGATGAAATCAAATCCAATTGAAACTCTTATTAACTTAAAAAGATTAGGAGTTGAATCTAATAGGATTTTATTAATATCATCCATTTGCAGCAATAAAGGTCTAAATGAAATTGCAAAGATATTTCCTCAACAAGTTATATATACATCTTGTATAGATGAAGAAGACGAAAATTCAAATTTGTTGAAGCCCGGAATTGGAAACCCTTTATTGCGTTTGAGTACTATATTTTCAGATAAGAACTAAGATATAGTATAAATAGAAATTAATTACCAATGTCTGAATATAGAGATTCGTCTTCAAATAATTTTTTATCTTTAATAAGTGGGGCTTTTATCGGAGCAGCAGGTTTGGCATGGTGGTTAATCTCCGAAGCAGATAAAAGAAAAGAAGAAAAGAAACAAAAAGCAATGATGTATTCATCTAGAATTCAAGATGGTTCAGAGGCTATTGACACTAACGAAAACATTAAAGATGTTGAAGGGGATAAATTAGAGCAGAAAGTTGAAGAGCTTAATTCTGCAATTGCTGATGTAAGGAGGCAACTTGAGGAATTAGGACAATAGAATAAAAAAGGTTCTCAAATCATATGAGTAAATTAAGATCATCTGCAATAACTCAAGGTGTCCAAAGATCTCCCAACAGATCAATGTTAAGAGCTGTTGGTTTTAGTGATGAAGATTTTACTAAACCTATAATTGGAGTTGCTAACGGATTCAGTACTATCACACCATGCAATATGGGTTTAAACAAGTTAGCTCTAAAAGCTGAAGAGTCAATAAGAGAAGCAGGGGGAATGCCTCAGATGTTCGGAACCATCACCGTAAGTGATGGGATCTCTATGGGAACAGAGGGAATGAAATATTCCCTAGTTTCAAGAGAGGTTATAGCGGATTCAATCGAAACAGCATGCAATGCGCAAAGTATGGACGGGGTTTTAGCTATTGGAGGTTGTGATAAAAATATGCCAGGAGCAATGCTTGCAATTGCAAGAATGAATATCCCATCCATATTTATTTATGGAGGAACAATTAAACCTGGCAAATTAAACGGTGAAGATCTTACAGTTGTCAGTGCATTTGAAGCTGTTGGGCAATTAACTTCTGGGAAAATAAATGAGAAGAGATTAATTGAAGTTGAAAAAAATTGTATCCCAGGAGCTGGAAGTTGTGGAGGAATGTTTACAGCTAACACTATGTCTGCCGTTATAGAAGTCTTGGGTTTAAGTCTTCCGTATAGTTCAACAATGGCAGCTGAAGATTTTGAGAAAGAAGTTAGCGCTAAAAAAAGTGCTGAAATATTAGTTGATGCAATTAGAAAAGAGATTAGACCTTTAACTCTCATGACTAAAGAATCATTTGAGAATGCAATATCTGTCATTATGGCAATTGGAGGTTCAACTAATGCCGTTCTCCATATATTAGCAATAGCAAATACAGCAGGTATAGATATCAATATTGATGATTTCGAAAGAATAAGACAAAAAGTACCTGTAATTTGCGACTTAAAACCCAGCGGTAAATACGTAACAGTCGATCTTCATAAAGCAGGTGGAATCCCACAAGTTATGAAAATACTCCTAAACGCAGGTTTGATACATGGAAATTGTAGAAACATAGAGGGTAAAACAATTGTTGAATCCTTAATAGATATTCCAGATAAACCTCCAGAGAATCAGGATGTCATTCGAGATATTGATAATCCGCTTTATAAAAAAGGTCACTTAGCGATTCTAAAAGGTAACTTAGCCTCGGAAGGTTGTGTAGCCAAAATTAGTGGAATAAAGAATCCTGTATTAAAAGGACCTGCTCGCATTTTTGAGAGTGAGGAGGATTGTCTCAAATCAATTTTGAATAATGATATTAAAGCTGGTAATGTCGTTGTTATAAGAAATGAAGGTCCTGTGGGCGGACCAGGGATGAGAGAAATGTTGGCACCAACATCCGCAATTGTTGGGCAAGGACTTGGAGAAAAAGTAGCTCTAATAACTGATGGTAGATTTAGTGGAGGCACCTATGGCCTAGTTGTTGGCCATATTGCACCAGAGGCAGCAGTTGGAGGAAATATAGCGTTAATAAAAGAAGGCGATTTAATAACTGTTGATGCGACAAGACAATTAATCGAAGTTGAACTATCTGATGAGGAATTAGAAATGAGAAGAATTAACTGGGAAAAGCCTAGTAAAAAATATAAAAAAGGAGTTCTTTCTAAATATTCAAGAATTGTTAGCACCTCAAGCCTAGGAGCCGTTACAGATTTGGAAGAATAATCTCCTAATAAACTGTTCTAAGTAATAAAATTTTTTATCCTCGTAGCAAGGTTCTCCAATCTTGAACTATATTTTGGTGGAGAGCATTTTTTGCCATCACTACTATTCATCCATATTGTTTTTACACCACTCCAAAAAATAGGTTCATCAGGAAAGTTCAGCTTTGAAATAACTAAAACTAATTCACTATTTGATTTAAAAAGTTCCAACTCAAGATCATAAATATCCAATCTTTTACCTTCATTATCTCTACATAAAATATTTACAGTTAAATCAATATCCTCATTATCTCTTTCATATTCACCATTAATCTTTACGACTGAGTGCAGAAAAGGTTTATTTGTTAAATCTGCAGACTTGGCAATTAAAGTATTAAATTTGTCATCAAAATCTTCAAAGAACACTGATTGATTTTATTAAAGTTTTTATTGGACCCGATTTGAATCCATCATTAAGTAGACCATCATCTCCAAATTTTGAATGCAGCAGTTGTAATCTCTTAATTTTTGATGGTTTGAATTTGAAAGGGAAACGGACCTTATTAGCTCTGACTGATGGATTAAGAGAATTAAAAGGAATTTCTATCTTAGTTGTTCCGAATTTTTTAGTAGGAAATGATTTTATCCATCTCAGACCACCAGGAATAAATTCTGTCAGGCCAAGGATGTCATCTTCGCATGCGACTGCAAATTTAAAGGTTCTTCCTTGACCATCTATTTTCAATTCAAAAGATTGATACTCGTTAATATCCAATGAAGGTTTATATATCGATGATCTGCAACTAACAAAGCCTCCAGCTTTCTCTATGATATTCCCCTTTAATAGCAACCCAGAATTTGTATTTTCGCAATAAGCTGAACTTGAACCACCCATAACAGTATCGTTTAAGGTTTTCCATCCTTCAAACTCTTTTTTCTGGAATAAAACTTTTTTATTACTCATTAATTAATTAGAACTAATATAAACTTTAACTAAATTGATAATTCTTTTGAAGATTCTTCATCGCAAAATATTGATATCTGGTTACTTGATTTAATTAGTTTAGAAGGAGTCCTTTCTTGAGATTCATCTTTATCCAATAACCTCTGGAGTGCTAATTGTTTAGTAGCTCCACAAACTAAAAATATTATATTTGAAGAAGCAGAGAGTACTTTAGGTGTTAGAGAAATTCTTTTAAGCCCCTTTCCCTCATTGAAAATTACTAAATCATCAGCGTTATTATCTTTCTGATATGGAAATAATGAAGCGGTATGACCATCATCTCCAAGACCTAATAAAGTTAAATCAAAAGATGGAGGTTTACCATTACATTTTTCATTTAATTTAGAAATTAATAAATTTTTAGAGATATTATCGTCAACTTTTTTATCACTAAAAATCTCATAAAAGAAGGCTTTAGAAGCATATTTAGTTAGCAAGGAATTCTTTAACATCAGAGAGTTACTAAATTCAGATTTTGGGTCAACACACCTCTCATCACCTAAAAAAATATCAACTTTCTCCCATTCAATATCTCTTTCTGATAGTAATTGATATACAGATTTAGGAGTTGAACCACCACTTACACAAAATTGAAATTTATCTTTAATTTTTAATTTTTGAACAATTTGATTTTCTATAAAATTAGAGACATTAGATGAGAGTTCAAGTTTATCTTTATATATGTAAAGTTTGTATCCACCATAAGATTGTTCAATCATTTCATCCATTCAGTATGAAAACTTCCTTCCTTATCAACTCTTTCGTAAGTATGTGAGCCAAAACAATCTCTCATGGCTTGAACTAAATTCTGAGGGAGTCTGTTTGTTCTGTAACTATTTAAATAATCTAAAGTGCTTGATAAACAAGGCACTGGAATACCAGCCTTAGTTGAAGAAGAGACGACACTTGCTAAATTATCAATTCTTGTAGAAATTTCGTTGTTGAACCAATCATCAAAAATTAGATTCTTCAAATTTGGATCTTTTTGATATGCATCTTGAATCTTTTTTAATAATTTTGATCTAATAATGCAACCACCTTTCCATATTTGAGCAATAGATGGCATATTTAGCTCATAATTATAAACTGATGAAGCTTCACTTAATATATCCATCCCTTGAGCGTAACTAGCAATAGTAGCAAGAACGACTGCATCAAACAAAGGTTTCATACCATTAGAAATTTCTCCTAAATCAAAATCTTCAATAGCTTCCATCGGAATTGTTTTCTCGATTTCACTACGTTGAACCTTAAGGGAACTCATAACCCTTGCATTTAATGAAGCATAAATAGTGGGAACTGATATACCAAGTTCTAAGGCACTAACAACAGTCCACAATCCAGTACCTTTTTGGCCAGCTTTATCCAATATTTTTTCCACAACATCTTCACCTGTTAGTTCATCTTTGGTGTTTAAACATATCTGCGTTATTTCTACAAGATAAGATGCCAATTCATCAGTATTATTCCAAAGACCAAAAACTTCAGCCATTTGTGATCCATTCATATTTTTGACTCTTTTCATAAGGTCATAAGCTTCTGCAAGAATTTGCTCAATGCCATATTCAATACCATTGTGAACAGTTTTAACGAAATGGCCTGAACCACCGGGTCCAACATAAGCTACACAAGGACCGTCTTCTACTTTCGCAGCCATTTTAGTCAATAAACTTTCTACAGCGTCATAAGAGGATTTAGTTCCGCCAGGCATCATACTAGGCCCCTCCAAGGCTCCTTTAGCCCCCCCAGAGACACCCATTCCTATATATCCAAAGCTTTTACTTTCAAGAGTCTCAACTCTTCTTTCAGTATCTTTAAACTGAGAATTACCTCCATCAATTAATAAATCACCTTCTTCAAGATATTCAGAAATATTATCAATAACAGCATCTGTAGCTGCCCCTGCTTTAACCATCATTAAAATTCTTCTTGGTCTCTCAAGCTTATTAACAAATTCTTGTAGTGTTTTAGCACCTTCTACATTCTTTCCTAAACCTCTACCTTCTAAGAATTCTTGAGTTTTTGAATAGGTTCTGTTAAAAACTACACTAGAAAATCCATTCCTTTCTGCATTAAGAACTAAATTCTCCCCCATAACTCCAAGACCGATTAAACCAAAATGTGCCTTGGGCATAAAAAATAAAAAAAGCAATAAACATATATTGCATGCAACTTAGAGAAATTGCTTAAAAAACATTACTTATGTCAGCGAAAAATGATCGAAAAACTAAATTAAATAATTGTTCCGTTTGCAATAGTTGCATTTTTAACTACAACAACAATTCCATTTCTTATGTAAAATCCTAGATTTGGTTTATTTGCTTCTTCTACTCTATCTTTATTTATTATCACAACATTATCTCCAATTCTTGCATTCTTATCAAGAATTGCCCTTTTTATAGTTGAACCTTCTCCTACTCCAAGAGGGGTACCACCACCCTTTCTTAATTCAATCCTCTCTTCAAGCGATTCAAAAAAATCAGAACCCATTACAAGAGTATCCTCAATAACAGAATCACTTTCAATTCTACTTCTCACCCCTAAAACACAATGCAAGATGCTACACGATTTCAAAATAGTTCCTTCACAAACTATTGAATCAGTAATTTGAGCATCTACAAGTTTTGATGGAGGAAGATATCTAGGTCTAGTATATATAGGAAATTTTTCATCATAAAAACTAAACGGAGGTTTTGGTTGTTGTGTTAATGCTAGGTTTGATTCAAAAAATGCTCCTATAGTTCCTATATCTTCCCAGTAATCATCAAAAACATAACTCTTTAATGTGTCCCCTCTACTTAATGCCTCAGGGATTATATCTTTACCAAAATCTGTATAACTAGGAAACTTATTTAGGAGATCGAAAAGTGTCTTTCTACTGAAAACATAAATGCCCATCGAGGCAAGATACGGTTTCTCTGATGCCGATTCCTTGGTTAATCCGAACTTAGAGGTATCAACCGCCATTGATTTTAATTTCTTACCAGTTGGCTTTTCACTAAATTCTTTAATATTACACAAATCATCTGTTCTCATAAGCCCAAAACCTTCAGCCTGAGATTCATCAACAGGTAAGGCAGCTACTGTTAAATCAGCCTTATTATCTCTATGGTGTTGAACAAATAAACTATAGTCCATTCTATAAAGCTGATCACCAGACAATATCAAATATTCGTCCACATCCCACTCTTGGAATAACCATTGATATTTTCTTACTGCATCAGCAGTACCTTCAAACCACTTTGGACTATCAGGAGTTTGCTGAGCAGCTAGAACCTCCACAAATCCTTGCCCAAAAGGAGCACTTAAATTATATGTTCTCCCAATATGTCTGTTAAGAGAAGCACTATTAAACTGAGTTAAAACGTACATTTTATTAATCCCAGAATTAATACAATTACTAATTGGGATATCAATCAAACGATATTTACCTGCTAAAGGAACTGCAGGTTTAGCCCTCATTTTTGTTAAGGGATAAAGCCTAGAACCTTTTCCTCCTCCGAGGATGATTGCCAACA
>QBZF01000025.1 GCA_003282425.1 Prochlorococcus sp. AG-335-A05
ACTTATGAAGGTCTAATAGATGATGACGTTAAATTTATTGGTACTACATTAAATCTTGCAGAAGAAAACTTAATTCCTTCAGTAGGATTGTTAGATAATATATCTGCTGAGAAAAGAATTACTAATAAAGATTTAAGTCCAGGTAAAGGGTTTGAACAAATAGAGGCATTAGTAAATGACGATTTTGATGGTTTAAATATTCTTGAAGCTGCAGGTAGCCTCAATGAAGGAATGATTTATGGTTTGAGTCTTCCACAACTTGCTAAACATTTAAACGCAAAAGTCCTAATTGTTAATTTATGGGAGGATAGTAAAAGTGTGGATGCTTTACTAGACGCAAAAAAACAATTAGGAGATCATTTCGCAGGAGCTATATTGAATGCTGTTGTTCCTGAGCAAGTTGAAAAAATAAAAAACAAAATAATACCCTCTCTCCAAGAGATGAACATAAAAGTATTTGGGGTGATGCCAAAATCTCCTTTACTCAGAAGTGTAACTGTAGGGGAACTTATAAGAAGGTTAGATGCAAAAGTAATTTGCTGTCCTGAAAAAGAACAATTACTCGTTGAAACATTAAGTATTGGTGCTATGGGAGTCAATTCTGCGATGGAATTTTTTAGAAGAAGGAGAAATATGGCTGTCGTAACAGGAGCCGAAAGAACTGATATTCAACTTGCAGCTTTAGAAGCGTCTACCCAATGTTTAATTCTAACTGGTTTGGGTGAACCTCTATTACAACTGATCCATAGAGCGGAAGAGTTAGAAGTGCCTATTTTAAAAGTAGACCTAGATACTCTTGCTTCAGTGGAAATTATTGAACAAGCTTTTGGACATGTCAGGATACATGAATCAATAAAGGCATCATATGCTGTTCAATTAGTTCAAGAACATGTAAATCTAAAAAATATTCTTGAAACTATAGATTTTTCCTGCAATTTTTCAGATAAATGCTAATTTCAAATGTAGTAACCGTTTTATTTTGAGTCGTTCTTTAGACCTCCCCTCAACAGAAGGTGTTGATACCTTAGCTCAGGAACTTGCAAAACTTCAGGACAACGGGAAAAGAAGGATTGCTTTTTTGGGTAGTAGACATGTACCTGTAGTTGACATTCACTTGATCGAACTAATCGCAAGATCATTAGCGGAAGAAGGGCATACTATCCTTACCTCAGGTTCTCAGGGGGTTAATGTCGCAGTAATAAGAGCTGTTTTAGGTATTAATCCGTCTTTGCTGACTGTTCTTTTACCACAGAGCCTAGATAAACAATTACCTGAAATCAAAAAACAACTAGAGAGTGTTATTCATTTGGTTGAGAAAAGCGAAAATGATGAGTTACCTTTGCCAATGGCAAGTAGTCTTTGTAATCAAGAAATTATTAATAGATGTGATCAATTAATTTGTTTCGCTTTTCACGATAGTGAAACTTTATTAAATAGTTGTAGATGTGCTGAAGAAATGGGTAAGGTTGTTAGTTTGTTATTTTTTGATTAAATTAACTCCTTTTATTTTTTTTTAAGTTTATCTGGGGTGATAATTAAATTAATTTAAAATTTAAGTAATGGCAGAAAATTTTTCATTTGATGTGGTTTCTGATTTTGATAGACAAGAATTAGTCAATGCTTTGGATCAAGTGAAGAGAGAGATTTCTCAAAGATATGATCTTAAAGGAACAGATACCTCCTTGGATTTAGAAAAAGACAACATTTTTATAACTACAAATAGTGAATTAACTCTAAATTCAGTGATTGATATTATTAGACAAAAGGCAATAAAAAGAAAACTCTCTATAAAAATTTTCGATTTCAATAGTATTGAAGTAGTGAGCGGAAATAAAGTAAAGCAAACCATTACTTTAAAGAAAGGACTTAATCCGGAAGTTGCAAAAAAAATTAGTAAAAATATTAGAGATGAAATTAAAAAGATTAATGTAAGCATTAATGGAGAAACATTAAGAGTAATGAGCAAAAGCAAGAATGATCTTCAATTGGCAATTAAGTTACTTGAGAATCTGGAGGAGATATATAAAATTCCTCTCCAAACTAATAATTATCGATAAGATATTAATAATTAAGGCCTAATAATGACTGGTTATTCAAAATCTCTTCTTGATTCATTGTGCTTAAAAATAAAAGATTATCCACGTTTTTCATTAACAGAAATTGAGAAATTTTGTTGGATGGCTGCTCATGAGTATAAGCATGGAGTCTTACCTTCTGAATACGATATAAGAGAAATAGATGAGGATCTTTATTTACAATTATTGCAGAAATTTAAAGCCAAGTAATTTATAAAATTCATTTGTTAATTACGTAAACTAATTATTAAAAAAATATTTTAATTAAATACATAATCAATGCATTAATTAATTTCTTTAAATATAATTAACAAAAAGCATATTTAAATGTCAACATCTTTCAAAAATGTCACCCCAACTGGTCCAGGAGGAACAGCTACGTTACTAATTGTTTTATCTTTTACCGGATTTCTTTTGCTGACTCAATCTTTATTTGTAGTGCCTTCTGGACAAGTAGCTGTAGTAACTACTTTAGGGAAAGTAAGTGGTGGTTCAAGAAGAGCAGGATTAAACTTTAAAGTCCCCTTCGTTCAGTCAGTTTTTCCCTTTGATATAAAAACTCAAGTTCAACCTGAGAAATTTGAAACCTTAACAAAAGATCTTCAAGTTATTAGAGCAACAGCTACTGTCAAATATTCTGTTAAGCCAGATGAAGCAGGTAGAATTTTTGCCACAATTGCTAGTAGAAATAGTGATGTTTATCAAAAGATAGTTCAGCCTTCTTTACTCAAAGCTTTAAAATCTGTTTTCTCACAATACGAATTAGAAACAATAGCAACTGAATTTAATGTTATTTCTGAAAAAGTCGCTTCTACGGTAGCTGAGGAATTGAATTCTTTTGATTACGTAGATGTTAAAAGCTTAGATCTTACTGGATTAGAAATTGCTGAGGAATATAGAGCAGCTATTGAACAGAAACAAATTGCAGGACAGCTACTTTTAAGAGCTAAAACAGAAGTTGAAATTGCTGGACAAGAAGCTTTAAGATACGAAACTCTAAACAAAGGCTTAAATGATCAAGTCCTCTTTAAACTATTTTTAGATAAATGGGACGGAAGTACTCAAGTGGTTCCTGGCCTTCCCGGAACTAGTGGATCAATGCCCCCAGTTATCGTAGGCGGACAAAATAGATGATAAATTAATTTTTTATGACACTAAATGATTGATCAAATGCTGCTAATGTTCGATCAATTTCTTCTTCACTATGAGCTAATGAAGTAAATCCAGCTTCAAAAGGGCTAGGAGCTAAGTACACGCCTCTTTTGAGCATTTCCCTATGAAGTTTTCCAAAGAGTTCTGAATTATTTGTTTTAGCTTCTTCGAAATTTCTCACTGGTCCCTCACATAAGAAAAATCCGAACATTGCACTTACGCTCCCACCATTTATTGTAATACCATTATTTTCAGCAGATTGAATAATACCCTCAATTAATCTAGAGGTTGTTGCCTCTAGTTTTTCGTATGTACCTTCTTGTTTAAGTAACTCAAGGGTTTTGATACCTGCTGTCATTGCTAAAGGATTTCCACTTAAAGTCCCAGCTTGATATACAGGTCCAGATGGTGCCACCATTGACATTATTTCTTTTTTCCCTCCATACGCACCTACTGGTAAGCCTCCCCCAATCACTTTACCGAGAGTTGTTAAATCAGGCGTAACTCCAAATTTTTCTTGAGCTCCTCCGTAGCTAATTCTGAAACCAGTCATCACTTCATCAAAAACTAGTAAAGATCCATTTTCAGTTGTTAACTCTCTCAATCCTTCAAGGAAACCAGGTTCAGGAGTAATAAATCCGGCATTTCCTACTATAGGCTCAAGAATTACTCCTGATATTGCATCTGGATTCTCAGAAAATAATTTTTTTACAGCTTCAAGATCGTTGTAAGGAGCAGATAGAGTATTTGCTGTTGTAGTTCTTGGAACTCCTGGGGAATCTGGTAAGCCTAAAGTAGCCACTCCGGAACCAGCTTTTACCAAAAACATATCAGCATGACCGTGATAGCATCCATCAAATTTTATTACTTTATCTCTTCCTGTAAATGCTCTCATAAGCCTTAAAACTGCCATACAAGCTTCTGTACCACTGTTTACAAATCTAACCATCTCGACCGATGGAACAGCATCTATTACCATTTCTGCAAGTTTATTCTCTAATAAACAAGGTGCTCCAAAA
The DNA here is from genome assembly GCA_003282425.1 of Prochlorococcus sp. AG-335-A05. GTDB lineage: Bacteria > Cyanobacteriota > Cyanobacteriia > PCC-6307 > Cyanobiaceae > Prochlorococcus_A. Next base: position 4,247 of record QBZF01000025.1, read on the forward strand.
CTAGTACCTTTTTCAATTGCTTCTTGCAATGCTGTAATCACTTCTGGATGGGCGTGTCCACAAATAGCTGGACCCCAACTACCTATGTAATCAATATACCTATTCCCGTCAATATCCCAAGCAAAGGGGCCTTTTACTCTATCAAAAACAATTGGCTGACCACCAACAGACTTAAATGCTCTCACTGGGGAGCTAACCCCTCCAGGCATTAATTCTAAAGCAGAAGAGAAAACTTCTTCAGAACGAGTAGTTTTTAATATGTCAGTCAAAATTTAAATGAATGTGGTTTTGATGAATTTTTCACTATGTTCTAACTTAGAAATAAGTAAAAATTTTGTCAATCAGATAAAGATTCTACATCATGATATTTTTACTGCGATACTTTGGAGTGAAAATAATTAATTTTAAGGAAAAATTTGGAATTAATTTGGTTTATTTCTACATTGCTCTTTAATGTAAAGCGTTTTACGGTTTATAAAAAATATAGATTTTATTTAATTATATTTCGAAAAGATCATCATCACCATCTAAGTAATCTTCATTTTGATTATCGATCTCTAGATTAATTAATACTGGAGCATGATCACTAGGTTGTGAATTTTCTCTTTGATTCCTCTCTATTACACAACTTTTAAGTCTTGATGAAAGATTTTTACTGATATAAATATGGTCAATTCTCCAACCTTTATTTAGCTCATACGCATTATTACGGTAATCCCACCAACTCCAATGCCCAGTATTCTTCTCAAAAATCCGAAAAGAATCAATAAATCTTCCTTTAAGAACATTATTGAGTGATTCTCTTTCGATCTTTGAAGCCATTATTCCCCCTTCGTATTTTTGAGGGTTATGAATATCTTTTTCGCTTGGAGCTATATTAAAATCACCTACGAAACAGACTAAATCATCATCTTTCACTTGCTCATCTAAGAATGCTGATAAATGATTTAACCATTTAATCTTATAGTCGAATTTGTCAGAATCTATTGAAGAACCGTTTGGCACATAAACATTTATTATTTTTAACCCCATAATATCTGCAGAAATTAACCTTTTTTGCTCATTAATGTCTAAAGAAAATTTCTCCTCTTTATTCTCATTTGTAAATCCTTTCTTTACATTTTCGATCTTAAACTTACTTATTATTGCAACTCCATTGTAAGATTTTTGCCCATGAATAATAACTTCATAACCTAATTCTTCAAAATGCGATGAAGGGAAAGCATCGTCTATAACTTTGGTTTCTTGTAGACAAAGGATATCTGGATTTACCTCCTTAATCCAATTAGTAATTTGAGAAAGCCTTGTTCTTACAGAGTTTACATTCCAAGTTGCTATTAACAATTTATTACCAAATTATGTAAAATTAAAATAGCAAATAATTTTAAATCCTTAATTATTTTGAAATTAAACAAAATGAAATTCAAATTAAATAAAAAGATATTAAAGTTAGGTGAAATTTGCATTTTATTTGTTTCATTCATAAATATCAAATCTACTATGTTGAATGCAGAAGAGTCATACCTGAACGAAATTGAAATTGATAGCTCTACAAAAATTGACACAAACAGTTCAGCTTTACCTACTAACCCATTCGAAATAGTTGAGTTGCTTAGAAGGGCTAATAGTATGAATGATGCGACTAATCCATCTGATGCTATAGATGATGCATTAAATTCATTTAATAAAGTTGAAGTAAAAGAAAGCCTTTAATCTAGGAAATATCTTATTAAAAACATTTCTCAAAAATAACTAAATATGATTAAAAATCCTATCCAAGAAGTTACAAATAAATTACAATATAGGGCAATAGGTATCGTTAAAGGTATTTATAAGCCAAATAATATTGATCAATTAAATAGAGGAACATTAATTGATAAGGAAGGAAAAATACTTGAAACAGTTATTCTTGGTAAAGCTATATCGCTGATAAAAAAATATATTAATTTAGAGAAGGATTATTTTTGGATTGTTTATCCAAAAAATAAAAACATTAACAATCTACATTTACAGGTAGCTGGTATATGGGACCCTTATCAGTTAAATCAATTTGACAAAAATAATTCTGAAAAGGATCCTAATGAGTTATTAGAAGAATTAAATTTAAACAATAATTATTTTTCAATAAGAGGAGAATTGGTCTATGTAAATATAAAAAAGAAAGAGATTGTTATAAAAATTTGTTCTTCTCCACCTTCAAAGAGATCAAAATATTCAACTTTTAAAATTATTATTGAAGGAGAGATCCCTCTTCAATTTTTGAATAACTTTGTAAGCCTCGATGTGATTAGAGATGGAAATACTCTCAGAATGGTTAAGTATGAAATTATCGAGAAAATAAAATCTGAAAAAGTATAGAATTGAATATTATTGTAAATTTTTTATCTCTTGAATTCTTATTATTCAAAAAATCATAAAGGATTATGGAAGAAATTTTAATTGAGTGTTCTCCTGGGGTATCTGGTGATATGTTATTGGGCGCTTTTTATGATTTGGGGGTACCAAAAGATGAAATTGAGAAAAAGCTAGCTTGTTTTGGGTTAGATAATTTATATTATTTAAACTTTAGAGAATCTCAAAATTGTTCAATTCGAGGAATAAAGGTTGATGTTGAGAAAGTTGATCAAAGTACTAAAAGAGATTGGAAAAGTATTAAAAATTTAATTCTGAAGGCTCAATTAGAAGAACAATTAAAAAAAAGAATTTATGAAGTTTTCGAGTCTTTAGCTATAGCAGAGGGAAGAGTTCATGGTATTAACCCAGAAGAAGTTCATTTTCATGAGATCGGTGCAATTGATTCCTTAGTAGATATTATTGGAGTCTGTACTTCAATTGAATATTTAAAGCCAAAGAAGATTTTTTGTAATGAACCTACTTTAGGGAGAGGTTTTATTCAGGCTGATCATGGCAAACTATCAATACCATCTCCTGCGGTAATAGAGTTATTAAGAAAACAAAATATTAGGGTGATCTCAAGTATTGATTCTATAGAGGGCGAATTATCCACTCCAACTGGAATAGCTTTACTTTGTAATTTAGTTGAATCTTTCCAAATTCCTTATAAATATTCTATTGATTCCTATGGAGTAGGTCTTGGGAATTTAAATCTTCCATGCCCAAATTTGGTCCGGGTTTTAAAAATTAATTCTGGTGATGAAAATTTGATAGATCAAAAAATAAGTCCAAGATATGAGGAGATTTGTGTTCAAGAGGCATGGATTGATGATCAAACGTCTGAAGAACTAGCTAATTTAATTGAGCAATTTAGAAAAGAAGGAGCTTATGATGTTTCTTCTCACACAATTAATATGAAAAAAAACCGAATAGGTTTTTCTATCCAAGTTATCTTACCTATTAAAAAGCAGGAGTATTTTAGGAAATTATGGTTTGAATTTTCTACTACTATAGGTTTGAGAGAAAGAAAACAAGCGAGGTGGGTTTTACTTAGAAGAAAGGGGGAGTGTCTAACAACATTTGGAAAAATTAAATTTAAACAATCAATGAAACCTAACGGAACTATTTATATGAAACCAGAGAATGATGAAATTTTAAGATTGCAAATTGAGAATAATAAAACAGCTGAAGAAGTAAGAAATATCATTAGAGAATCATGCAAGGAATTTAAAGCTTTTGAAGATTGGAAATAAGATATAATATGCAAAAAATTTATTTTATAAATCTTTTTAAGAATATTAATTTTGTAATACTGAAGAATCTTTTTTTTCTTTTGAGTATATTTTATTTCTCTTTTTATTTTTTTAAAAATTTTGATCAAATTTCATTAAATATTGATTTTGCTAGAAATGGAAATTATATATTGTTATCATTTTCGTTTTGTATATTTAGTATTTATCTAAATGCACTTGCTTGGAAAAATATAGTTGCTTGGTTTGGTGAAACCAAGATTAAAAAAAGTTTAATTTCCTTTTATGTTCTGACGAATATTCTTAAGTATGTACCAGGTGGTATTTGGCATTTCTTTGAAAGATATAACTTTCTAAAAGATATTAGTAATCCTCAATTGGCATTTTATTCTATACTAATTGAGCCTTATTTTATGTTATGTGCATCTTTCTTATTGGCTTCAGTTGGTATAATTTTTTCCCCATTTTATATTTTATTACTCGTACCCTTAATATTTCTGAATAGAAAATTAATTTTCCATATTTTAGAAAGGTTAGAAATCTTAAAAGGTAAAACCATTAAATCTTTAAAAATTAAGAATGAAAAGTATCGATTTGAGGAAAGAATAAAAATAATTTCTTTCTTCCCTACGAGAGCTTTTTTGATTGAGATTCTTTTTGTTTTATCAAAATTTATTGGATTTATTATTTGCTTTTATATAGTTAATTTAGACTTTCAATATAGTATTTTTTATATATTGGTAATTTTTTGTTTGTCCTGGGCTATTGGATTAATAGTACCTACAGCCCCTGGAGGGGTAGGGGTATTTGAGGCTTGTTTTCTCCTTTTTTGTGGAAAAAATATTCCACAAAATATAATTCT
>QBZF01000026.1 GCA_003282425.1 Prochlorococcus sp. AG-335-A05
CGATAGTTCTTTCTAGTGGAGAAAATATAGAGCCAAATCCCCTTGAAACTGAGATTCTTAGTTCTGAATTTATTAATCAAGTTCAATTAGTAGGTCAAGATAAAAAATGTTTAACAGCACTTGTCGCTCCAAACATAGAATTAGTAGAAAATAAATTCTTTGAAAATGATATTTCCAAATTAAATACGAATAAAAAAATTGGCTTGTTTTTTAAGTCGCAGATAAATAATTTGCTAAAAAACAGATTAGGAGCAAGATTTGAGGAGCAGGTATTAGATTGCTATTTTGTTGATGCTTTTACTTTAGAAAATGGTTTATTGACTCAAACTCTTAAGCAGAAAAGAAGAGAAATAGTTGATTTATACTCATCGCAAATAGAAGAAATGTATAAAAAATAAATTAAAAAAGAAAAATCTCTTTGATATATCTATATTGAGAGGGTAAATTAATTTTTTATGGAAACCAAAAACTCTATATCCATCAAACGTTCAATAGCAATAAAAGCTATTGTTACCCCTACTTGGAAAGAAGATGCTGAGAAGGAATTAAGTAATGCGATTTCCGCAGTTGACCAACAGCTATCACAACTTGAACAAGAAGGTCAACAAATAGTTAGTAATATAAGATCCCAATCAGTAAATCCATTAGATCCTAGAGTTCAAGAGCAAGTTGGCCAAGTTCAGCAACAAGTTGGTGCAAAAAGAAACGAACTAGAAGAGCAAAAAAGAAATCTATTGCAACAACAAAGCCAAGTTCGTGATTTAAAAATGGATGAAATTGTTGATCAAGGACAGGTTGATAGCTTTTGTGATGTTTCCGTTGGGGATAATCTTATTAATAAGATGCAAGTTTCAATAACAGTTAAAGATGGGATAATTAAATCGATTAATAATAACGAATAAATTTAAAGGTTTAAATTCCTTTTGAATGTAAATCATAGTTTCTTTGGCGCTATTTTTTTGTAAAATATAAACATAACCATCTTTAAGAATTTTGTAAGTTCTTAAAGCTAGTAAAACTTTAAAAATCTATCTGATGTCTCACGAAATATTTATGCCAGCTCTTAGTTCTACAATGACTGAAGGCAAAATTGTTGAATGGTTAAAGAATCCTGGAGATAAAGTTGAAAGAGGAGAATCTGTTTTAGTTGTTGAATCAGATAAAGCTGATATGGATGTTGAATCTTTTCAAGATGGATATCTTGCTGCAGTACTAATGCCAGCTGGTAGTACCGCTCCAGTTGGTGAAACCATTGGACTTATTGTAGAGAATCAGGATGAGATAGCTTCTATACAAGAACAAAATAAAGGTAAACAGACTGAAGTATCCAGTGATGCTCAACTCGAATTGCCAAATAACAAACCTGAAATAAAAGAAGAAAAGCAAAAAGAGGTGCCTCAAAATAATGAGCAGGAAGTTGAGATTAAAAGGGACAAAGTGCTAATTACTTCTAATGAGATTCAATTTAACGCCTCTACTAGTAATAATTCTTCAAGAGTAATAGCATCTCCAAGGGCAAAAAAACTTGCTTCTACAATGGGAGTTGAATTAGCAAAAGTGCATGGATCAGGACCTCATGGAAGGATTCAGGCTGATGATGTACTGAAGGCGAATGGCCAACCTGTGTCTATTCCATGGATAGGAGAGGGAAGTTCTCCCGCTAGTATTTCCATTCCTCATGTTCAAGCTGAGAGGAAGTCAGAGATATTAGGGAATAGTTTTGGAAACCCTGGGCAAACTGTTCAGTTTAATACTCTTCAAAAAGCTGTAAATAAGAATATGGAATCAAGTTTAAATGTTCCATGTTTTAGAGTTGGGTATTCAATTAATACTGATAAATTAGATAATTTTTACAAGAAAGTAAAGCAAAATGGAGTTACTATGACTGTGTTGTTAGTCAAGGCAGTTGCAAAGACACTTAAAAAACATCCTCAAGTTAATTCAAGCTTTTCAGAAAACGGAATTTCTTATCCAGAAAATATAAATATTGCTGTGGCTGTTGCTATGGAAGATGGAGGGTTGATAACTCCAGTATTAAAAGAACCTTGCAACACTGATTTATTTGAATTATCTAGAGAGTGGAAAGATCTTGTGAAAAGATCTAGAGCCAAACAATTAGAACCAGATGAATACTCAACAGGAACATTTACTTTGTCAAATTTAGGAATGTTTGGTGTTGACAGGTTTGATGCAATACTTCCACCAGGTACAGGTGCGATTTTAGCCATAGCATCATCGAAGCCAACAGTTGTTGCTAATAATGATGGCTCAATATCTGTTAAAAAAATAATGCAAGTAAATTTAACCGCTGATCATAGAGTAATTTATGGTGCTGATGGTGCATCATTCTTAAAAGACTTGTCTTCTCTCATTGAAAACGAGCCAGAAACACTTGTAGCCTAAATTTAATTGAATTTTGAAATTCATAATGAAGAAATAGATCATAAGCTAGAAGCTTATGATTATATTCTTGATGAAACATTAATTGCTAATAAACCTTCTAAAGTAAGGCATGAATCTAGATTAATGATAGTTAGAGATAGTTCATTAGAAGAAGACTTTACGACAAATAAATATACAAAGAATCTCTTGGACGAACTTAGAAAGGGTGATTTGGTAGTTGTAAATGATACGAAGGTGATGAAAGCAAGGTTAAAGGTTGAATTAGAAAATGGGAGATTAGTCGAATTATTAGTTTTGGAGAAAGCAGATCAATCTACTTGGCTATGTTTAGCAAGGCCTGCTAAAAAGTTAAAAATAAATAGTCAATTAAATTTAAAATCATCCTTGGCAAAAGATATAAAATTGTATATTTCTGGAATTGATAAAGAAACTGGAGGAAGATTTATCAAGTTTCCAGAAAATATAAATGATCTAATCTCAATGAATAATCTCCTTGATATATATGGAGAAATACCCCTCCCTCCATATATAAAAAGCGCTGAAGAAGAATCTTTTCATGAAAACAATTATCAAACTGAGTATGCAAGTAATCCTGGAGCAGTTGCTGCGCCAACAGCAGGATTACATTTAAGTAAAAGTCTTATTTCAAAATTAAAAAAAAAAGGCATATTAGTTATGCCAATTACTTTGCATGTAGGTTATGGAACATTTAAGCCAATTGATCAAGAAGATTTATCTAATTTAAAACTTCACAAAGAGTGGGTCAGTGTTAGTAGGAAAGTGGTGGAAGAAATAAAAAGAATAAAAAAGACAGACAGAAGAGTAATAGCTATTGGAACTACTAGCGTAAGAGCTCTTGAAAGTTGTTATTCGTATGAAATGGAAGACTTAATTCCTATAGCTAAGTATGTTGATTTAGTAATTAAGCCAGGCTATAAATTCAAAGTAATTGATGGATTATTAACTAATTTTCATCTTCCAAAGAGTTCATTATTACTCCTAGTAAGCGCAATGATTGGTAGAGAAAGATTACTAAATCTGTATAAAAATGCCATAAAAGAAAAATTTAGATTTTTCTCTTATGGCGATGCTATGTACATTTCCCCAGATTCATTTCTGGTGAACAAATAAATTTAAGCTTTAACTGGCTCCTCAATTATTCCACTTGGAACTTCAGTAAACATAATTGATGATAAATATCTCTCAGCTAAATCTGGTAAAACAACCACTATAGTTTTTCCTGCATATTCATCTTGCTCAGCTAATCTAACAGCAGCAGCGGCTGCAGCCCCGCAAGATATTCCTACGAGAAGACCTTCTTCTTTTGCCAATCTAAGAGCCATCTCGATTGATTCATCATTCGTAACTTGTTCAACTTTATCAACAATTGATAAATCAAGATTTTTAGGAATAAATCCTGCTCCTATGCCTTGTATTTTGTGTGGTCCAGATTTAACTTCTTCGCCTTTCATTGTCTGTGTAATTACAGGGCTATGTGATGGTTCTACTGCTACAGAAACAATATTCTTGCCCTTCTCTTGTTTAATGTATCTTGAAACTCCTGTAATTGTTCCACCTGTTCCAACCCCAGCAACAAAAACATCAATCTCACCATCGCAATCATCCCAGATTTCAGGCCCAGTTGTTTTGAAATGAATTTCTGGGTTTGCTGGGTTATCAAACTGACCCGGCATGAAGTATTGAGAGGGATTACTTTCTGCGATCTCTTTAGCTTTGGCGATTGCTCCTGGAATACCTTTAGAAGCCTCTGTTAAAACAATTTCGGCGCCTAATACTGCCATAACTCTTCTTCTCTCAATAGACATAGATTCCGGCATTGTAAGGATTAGTTTGTAACCTCTTGCTGAAGCAGTAAAAGCTAAGGCAATTCCAGTATTTCCAGATGTAGGTTCAACGATGGTTTTGTCTTTTGTAAGTTTTCCGCTTTTCTCCGCATCCCATATCATGTTTGCACCAATCCTGCATTTAACACTATATGCAGGATTTCTTCCTTCTATTTTTGCTAATACTGTAGCTTTTGCGTTTTTAGTAACTGATTTTAATTTTACTAATGGAGTGTTTCCAATAGCAAAACTGTTGTCCTCATAAATTTTTGCCATTTATATTATTAAGAAAATATATACTAATACTAACTATTTTTTTAAAAAAAGAGTATATAAGTTTTTATTCGGTAAATACTAGGTATTTAAAATTTATTTAATGCTTCAGAAAAGGTTCTCCATAAGTGATCTTTATCTTCTAGTCCAACAGATACTCTAATAAGGTGCGAAGGAATGTTAAAACTTTCAACCCAATCTAATTCGTCATAATGAGCTAATAAAACATAAGGACATACAAGGGTGAATTTTGTACCTAAACTAGGTCCTTTTGATATTTGAATAGAATCATAAAACTTTTTAGCTTTCTCAAGACCTCCTTTTAATTCAAACGATAATAAGCAACCATATCCCCCCTCAGAAGTAAGTATGGAATTGAAATTAGGACAATTTTCGGGATGGAAAATATTTTTGATCTCTTTGCGTGTTTCTAATCTTTTTTTTAATTCTAAACATGCTTGATTTTGCTCAAAAACTCTTTGTTTTAAATCTCTACTAGCTTTTTCGAGTGAAACCATATCGCCATCTGAAAGTATTGGAAGGTTAATTTCACTTAAAGCATTTCTAAACTGATCAATCCATCTGCTTTTTGGATTTAGTATTAAAGACCCAGCAAGAATATCTCCGCTTCCTGAAAAGATTTTTGTTAATGAAGTGAAAACGATATCTGCATGTTCTAGAGAATTTATATTTAAATTTGAACCAATAGTATCGTCAACTATCACAGGTATATTTAATTTATTAGCTATTTCTGAAATTTTCTTTATGTTCACACATTTGAGCATTGGATTACTTGGTAATTCAATAATCAAGGCTGCTGGATTTATTTTTATAATTTCTAATTCAATATCCTTGCAATTTTCTTCTGTAATTAACTTGGCTCCATGAAAGATATGCATTGGCAATTTAAGTACATCTACATATGGGAAACCAATTTGAAGTGTAGGTCTATCTGGAAATAATTTATATATTATTTCTAATGATGTGTATAACGCTGACATACCAGATGAGGTCAAGTGAACATCATTAGAGTTTGTTTGTGTATACTTTGAAATTCTATCTTTTATTATTTGACGACTTTCTATCGCTAAAGATTTTGAAGGGCAATCCTCTAGTCCCAATTCAATTGCAGCCGCTCTTGAAGATATACCGAGACCGGTATGTTGCCAAAAAGATCTTGCATATTTGCTCGCTGATTCTCTAGTAATTAAAAAAGCTAAATTATGCCTTCTTTCGATATATGTAGATCCTACAGAAGTATTTCTATCACAGTATTTTTTTGCTTTTAAAGCTATTCTTTCATTTGGATAGGGCCAGATACTTAGATCATTTAAGTGACTTTCTTTTTTTACCTTCTCACATAATCTTTTTACTAAAGGATTAAGTCCAAAACGAGGATAGATTGACTTTAACAATTTCATGCATTTTGGATTTTTTTCCTCATAATTAATTACATCATTCCAAGTTGGTAAAGCTACAGAAACAGCATGTTCATTATCAGGAATCGAATATCCCAACTCTAAACTTCTCCATATTGGATTTTTAAGTAAATTTCTCACTTTTTAAAATTTATTTAAGGCAAATAAGATATCTGAAATTAAATCATTTGTATCTTCACAACCTATCGACAATCTTATAAGTGAATCATCAATACCTAGGAGGTTTTTTGCTCTGTCATCAACAGATGCATGAGTCATTGTTGCAGGGTGGCAAATTAAACTTTCAACGCCTCCAAGACTCTCTGCTAATGAGAAATATCTGAGTGATTTACAAAATTTAAAAGTGTCTGATTTGTTTAAATTTAATTTTAGGGTGATCATTGAACCACCAGATTTCATTTGTGATTTTGCTAAATTAAATTGTGGATGTTTTTGATTAAAGGGATAAAAAACTTTACTAATTATTCTGTGATTTTCAATTTCCTTAGAAATTATCTCTGCACTTTTTGTTTGTTGTTCGATTCTTAGAGGGAGAGTTTTTACTCCTCTTGTAATTAACCATGTATCAAAAGGAGAGGGTTGAAGGCCCAAAGCTTTTTGAGAGAAAAGCATCTTACTATTCCATTCCTCATTATTTGTTAATACTGCTCCACCAAGTGCATCACTATGGCCATTTATAAATTTTGTTGTACTTATAAGAGATAGTGTTGCGCCTATTTCTAGAGGTTTTTGAATGAGAGCTGTAGAAAAGGTGTTATCTAGAACTACAGGTATTTTGTACTTATTAGCTTCATCACAAATAAGTTTAATATCAAGTACTTTTAATAGAGGATTTGTTGGACTTTCGAGCCATATCAAGGTTGGCTGAAGGTTTTTAATTTCTTTGAGATTTTCTTTATCTGTAAAATCTGTATATAAAACTTCTATGCCAAATTTTTTGAAAATTTTTTCGAACATTCTTACCGTACAACCATAAAGATTAGACTCGCAGAGTATTTTATCTCCTGATTTTAATGAAGATGTAATTGCAGTTACTGCACTTATGCCAGATCCAAAAACTGTACAGTATTTCGATTCTTCAATAGATTTAAGTATATTTTCTAGAATCTTAAAGTTTGGATTACCTGATCTTGTGTAATCGAAATTGCCTTTATTACCATGTTTAAAAGTTGAGGTAGAAAAAATTGGTGGCATGACACATCCAGTTTCCTCAGAGAATTTGTCTCCATGATGAATTGACAAAGTTTTAACACCAGGCTTTTTGATAATATTTTTCTTATTTCCCATTGTTTTTAAAATAAGAATTAATGAAATCACTCACGAATAAGGTGAGTGATTTAATAATTTGAAGAAAAGGATTTTTATACTTTTCTTGAATAGTATTCAACAACTAACAATTCGTTTATTTCAAGGGCGACCCATTCTCTATCACACTTTCCGTTGATTTTGCCTGTTAACTTTGGCTTGTCTAACTCTATATGAGGCGGAACATTAGCTAAACCAGGAAATTCAATATTACCCTCTACAAGTTTTTTACTTGCTTTGTTTTCTTTAATGCTAATCACATCTCCTGGTTTACATTGGTAACCTGCAATATCAAGAACTTTTCCGTTAATGGTTACATGCCCATGATTTACTAATTGTCTTGAACCTGGGATTGTTCCACCAAAACCTAATCTAAAACAAACATTATCTAATCTGTTTTCTAAAAGTCTCAGGAGATTAGTTCCTGTAGAGCCTTCTTGAGCCCTAGCTTTTTTAACGTAACGAACTAGTTGTCTTTCAGAAACTCCATAGTTAAATCTAAGTTTTTGCTTTTCTTCTAGACGAATTGCGTATTCTGATCGCTTGCGACGGGCTTGGCCGTGCTGACCTGGAGGATTTGACTTCTTTGAAGCTTTCCTAGTGAGACCTGGTAGTTCTCCCAAGCGACGCGTTACCCTTAATCTTGGGCCGCGGTATCTTGACATAAGTTTAAATTAAAATTGAGATTTGCAATAAATTGGATAATTGATTAAATTCAATTAAACTAATTACTACTGAACTCTTATTTTACATCATTAGAGTGATTAAAAGCGTCAACAAACTACTTACATCAATACTTCTTTTGATTATTTCCTTCTATCAAAAGTGGTTTTCGCCTTTTTTTGGACCAAGATGCAGATTTATACCAAGTTGTAGTTCTTATGGATACGAGGCTATTACAAGGCACGGCCCATGGAGAGGTGGATGGTTGACCATTAGAAGATTAAGTAAATGTCATCCGTTATCTCCATGCGGTTGTGATCCTGTTCCTGATTAAGTGAATGACAATATTCATTTTTGTTAGGAAAGGTTGTTGCCTTTGCGAGACATTAAAAAATAAACTTACAAAAATAAATCTTAAAGAAATAAAACCTGAATTAGAAATCAATGAAATTGACATAGATAGATTTGATTTGTATCAAGATAAATATAAAAAATTTGATAATGAAGTTCCTGTTGT
>QBZF01000027.1 GCA_003282425.1 Prochlorococcus sp. AG-335-A05
ATGGGTGGAGGGAATAGTAATAAATCGTTTAAAAAACAAAAATCCAATAAAAAGAAAAAGGGCTTTGGGGATTTATAGTTTATTAATAGCTACCTTCAAATGATATTATTAAATAATCTCTACTAATTTAAAATGATTAAATTGCGCCTTAAGCGCTTTGGAAAGAAAAAAGAAGCAAGTTTCAGGATCGTTGCATGCAATAGTACTTCTAGAAGAGATGGAAGACCTCTTCAAGAGTTAGGTTTTTACAATCCAAGAACTAAAGAAACTAGGCTGGACACAGAAGCATTAAGAACCAGGCTTACTCAAGGAGCACAACCTACCGATGTTGTAAGAACTTTATTAGAAAAAGGTGGATTACTAGAAAAGAAAATTAGACCTTCCATAGCTATTGGTAAGGCTAAATTGGAAAAAGAAAAGATTACAAAGACAAAGACTAAAGAGGCTGAAAGTGATAGTAAAGAAGCTGAAAGCTAAAAAATTGTCAAACCTATTTTTAATTATAAATTAGATGAAAGAAGTTTCCAAAACTGGTCACTTCACTATAGATTTGCCAAGTTCGGATGCTGCCACTGCATTATCTGGTCCGGGAAATTCTTTTTTAAAAAAATTTGAATCTCTTACTGGTGTCTCCTTAACTATTAGAGGTCTACAACTTGAATTAAATGGAGTAATACCTAAACTTGAGAGGGCATCTGCATTGGTAGAGCTAACAAGACCAATTTGGGAACAAGGATTAGAAGTCCCGGAAGTGGATCTTAAGGCCGCTCTAAGCTCTTTAAATATGGGAGAATCTTCCTCTCATGCTGAACTTGGGAAAAAGATTCTAGCTCGTTCAAAAGGGGGTAGATATTTAAGGCCAAGAACTATAAGTCAAAAAGAATACGTTGAATCTATAGAGAACTTTGATTTAACTTTTGCTATTGGTCCAGCAGGAACAGGTAAAACATTTTTAGCAACTGTTTGTGCCGCTAGATTATTAAATGAAAAAAAAATTGAAAAAATTGTTTTAACAAGACCAGCCGTAGAGGCTGGTGAAAATTTAGGTTTTTTGCCTGGAGATTTACAGCAAAAAGTTGATCCATACTTGCGCCCTTTATTGGATTCTCTAAATAGTATTTTTGGATATGATAAGACAAATTCGTTAATTGATAAAGGCATTATTGAAGTAGCACCATTAGCATTTATGAGAGGTAGAACTTTAGATAATTCTTTGGTTATTTTAGATGAAGCTCAAAATACTACCACTTCCCAAATGAGAATGTTTTTAACAAGGTTAGGGGAAAGATCAAAGATGGTTATAAATGGTGATATCACTCAAATTGACTTAAAAAGTGATCAGTTAAGTGGTTTAGTTGAAGCATCAAAAATTCTTTCCAATATCGAAGGAATAAAGTTTTGTTATTTAACTGTTGATGATGTAGTTCGCCATCCATTAGTCCAGAAAATTATTGAGGCTTATGAATAAACTATTACTCGGGTGATCCGTACACTGAAATATAAAAAATTAGGTAGAATATTAATAATTAAAAGATATAAAAATGCCAGCAAGCAGTAATTTTAATCAAGCCATTCGCGATGCTCAAACTAGCCCAATCGTTGGACCAAATGTAGTACAGAAAGCTCTTCCATATGTGGGTGGAGGAATGGTTTTGACTTCTTTAGGTGTATTGGCTGGTGTATCATTGATAGCTACAAATCCTTCATTATTTCAACCTCTTTCTATTGTCGCTTTAATAGCTGAATTGGTTTTATTCTTCGTTGCAACAAGTGCAGCCAACAATGCGAATAATGCAAAAGCTCTTCCTTTGTTAACTGGATTCAGTTTGTTAACAGGATTTACATTAAGTGGAATAGTAGCATTGGCCATTGGAACAATTGGTATCGGATCTGTTGGTACAGCGGCATTGGCAACAGGGATCACTTTTGTAATAGCTTCTTATACAGGACAAAGGATGAGCGATAGCGTAGGACAAGCTCTTAGCGGAGTTGTTGGACTTGGCTTGATTGGTTTGTTGATAGCAATGTTTGTTCAATTAATTGGTGGATTCTTTGCTCCAAGTTTTTTTGGAGGTTCAGGTCTTGAGTTGATGATTGCAGGATTTGGAACAGTTTTATTCGTTGCGATGTCTTTTTTAGATTTTTACACAATGCCAAGAAGATATAGTGACGAACAATACTTAGCCGGAGCTCTAGGTATGTATTTAACCTATATAAATCTATTCGTATTTATTTTAAGGTTGATGATTGCTCTTCAAGGTGGTGGAAGAAGAAATTAAAAAATAGATTAAAATTTATTTGAATTCGGACGAAAGCGTGGAACTTATCTACGCTTTTTTTATTGTGCAATATCGAAAATTTGATATTTTATAAATTCCTTTTGCTTATCATCATATTTTTTTGAATTATCTATGCTATTTCCGAGATTGTCTAAATCATTCATTATTTGATTAATATTTTTTGTAACAGACTTCGTGTCTAAAACTCGTAAAATACTTTTACATCTTTCTGATATGTTTTCAGAATTAGATTTATATTCAAGATTGTTTTCTCTCTCATGTGCAACAATTTGAGCAGAACTCATTATGAGATTTTTAACTATTATTTCGACTACATCATTCCCACCTTCTTGAAATTTGAAAACAACAGAGAAAGGAAGCTTATCTAATAAATAGCAATCTTGATCTGACAAAGCATATGCAAAAAATCCTCTTAAACCATTTTTTGTTTTTATTAGTTCGGCTACTCTATCTGCTAAAACTTCTTCGCTTAAAAGATCTTCTCCCCATTCTTTACACCATTGAGCTGATATATTAATTGCCTGAGTAAAAGAAGTTTCTTTTAAATTTATGGCTTTTTTTTTCATTATTGATCAGAATTTTAATATGGATATTTTAAAACCTTTTGAATAATTATAAATCTGGTTTCGTAACTTTGCTAGGAAGACCAAATGTTGGAAAATCTACCTTAATAAATAAATTAATTGGAGAGAAAATAACAATTACTTCCCCTGTTGCTCAGACTACTAGAAATAAATTAAAAGGAATACTTACTACAAAAATTGGACAAATAATTTTTGTAGATACTCCAGGGGTTCACAAACCTCATCATCTTTTAGGTGAAATACTTGTAAAAAATGCCAAATCAGCAATAAATGGTGTAGACGTGGTTGTTTTAGTTCTCGATTCAAGTGTTGAACCAGGGAGAGGCGATAAATACATAAAAGATTTTTTGGTTGCAAATAAAACTGAATTTATTGTCGTATTGAATAAATGGGATTTAGTGAATAAGGAATTCAAGAGTCTGCGTATAGATCAATATAAAAAAGTTTTTGGAAATAGTAGTTTTCAGATTGTAAGTGCTTCTGAAGGAGACGGGTGCTCTGAATTAATAGATATGATTTTAAATTTCCTCCCAAAAGGACCAATGCTCTATGATGAAGATACATTATGCGATCAACCTTTAGATAAGGTATTAGCGGATTTAGTAAGAGAGCAAGTATTAATAAATACGAGAGAAGAAGTCCCACATAGTGTTGCAGTAAAAATAGAAAAAATAAAGGAAATTAAAAGAGAAAATGGTAAAAATTTTACAGCCATTTTGGCTACAATTATTGTTGAACGAACAAGTCAAAAGGGAATTCTGATTGGTAAAAAAGGTTCGATGTTAAAGACTATTGGTCAGACCGCAAGATCTAATATGAAGAAGTTATTAAATGGTCCTGTTCATTTAGAATTGTTTGTCAAAATAATACCAAATTGGAGAAAGAAAGAATCAAAATTAATGGAGCTTGGTTATGAGGTAGATTATTAAATGACTAGATTCAACTTTGACGTAATTACTTTGTTTCCCAAAGCTTTTGAATCAATAAATAATTTAGGTGTTATTACAAGAGCTTTAGATAAAAATCTGATAGATGTAAACTTGCATGATTTAAGAGAATACGGAGAAGGTAAATATAGGCAAGTAGATGATAAGCCTTACGGGGGAGGTTCAGGGATGGTTTTAAAACCTGAACCGATCTATAAGGCTCATAATTCAATAGATAAATTACCAAATAGTAAAACTCTTTTAATGACTCCACAAGGTAAAGTCTTGAAGCAGCAGGATCTTCTAAGATGGTCTTCTTTGGATCAATTGATAATTATCTGTGGGCAATATGAAGGTTTTGATGAAAGAGTTAGATTTTTGGCTGATGAAGAGGTTTCTGTAGGTGATTATGTACTTTCAGGTGGCGAAATTCCTTCTATATCTATAATAAATGGCTTAACAAGATTATTACCAGGAACCCTAGGAGATCCAGAATCGTTAATAGATGAGAGTCATAATTCTTCTTTATTAGAATATCCTCATTACACTAGACCTTTAATTTTTAGAGAAATGAGGGTACCAGATATTCTGGTTAGTGGTAATCATGAAGAGATTAAATTATGGCGTAAGCAGAAAATGTTAGAAAGGACCTTGGATAGAAGAAATGATTTGATTTCGAATGAAGACTACAAAAAAGTACCAAAAAGTAAGAGAATAAACAGAGACTCAAATGAAATAATGAAATTCCGAATAGGAAATGGATATGATATTCATAGATTAGTGGAGGGGCGGGACTTAATAATTGGAGGAGTTAAGATGCAGCATCCTGATGATTTAGGACTTGATGGTCATAGTGATGCTGACGTTCTTAGTCATTCAATAATGGATGCATTATTAGGAGCTCTATCTCTTGGAGATATTGGAAAATATTTCCCACCATCTGATCAGAAATGGAAAAATGCTGATAGTTTATTTTTATTATCTAAAGTTATTGAATTAATTAGAAAGGAAGGTTGGGAAGTGAATAATATTGATAGCGTTATCGTGGCTGAAAGACCAAAAATTAAACCCCATGTACAACTAATGAAGAATAATATTTCCAATACCTTACAAATTAATGGTAGTTTTATTGGAATAAAGGCTACCACAAATGAGAAATTGGGACCTGAGGGTAGAGAGGAAGGAATAAGTTGTCACTCTGTAGTTTTGCTTGAGAAAAAAGAATGAAAATAAACTTGGTAATTAAAGAGAAAATAAAAACCCTTTCTTTTTTATTTATTTTTCTATTCATTTTTCTTTTTCAAATCAATTCTCCAATCCTTAATGCTCTTCCCATGGATACTTATCAAAGTGGACCTGTCACAGAAGAATTAAGACTTAAGATTCCTTCTGAGTTTAAAAAAGTATGGCTTCAGGCTGAAAAAGAAGTTTGGGAGCCTTGGTTATCTATTCAAGATGGCTTTTTGGGTAGACAAATATTCTGGGATAAAGAAAAGGAAGAAGCTTTAATATTGGTAAATTGGGAAAATAAAAAACTATGGAAAAGTATATCAATGAACGAAGTAAATGAGGTGCAAGAAAAATTCGAAGAAAACGTTAAAACATCTTTGAATACAAATGTTAATCCTTTTGAATTAATTTATGAAGGAGAGTTAGTTAAACAAGGATGAATTTAGATATTAGGTTTGACTTCCAGAGAAGAGAAAGACTTGGACTTATTGAAGCGATTTGGGGTGCAGATAAAAGTATAGATCAATTAAAAAGAGTGTCTAAAGAAGTCTTAGAAAAAAAAGAAGTAGTTTTTATTACACGTATTGATAAAGAAAAAGGTGTACATTTATTAGAAATCTTTAAGGAGGGGAGATTTGTTGAAGAAGCAAATTGCTTCATAATTGGTGAAAATTTAAATAAATTCTCGACAAATAAAAAAGTAGCAATAATCTCAGGAGGTTCTAGTGATTTAGCAGTAACACTTGAAGCTAAATTATCTCTAGAAATTTATGGAGTTAGCTGTCAAACTTTTATAGATGTAGGAATAGCGGGACTTCATCGTTTATTCAGTGAAATAGAGGAAATTAATAAATACGATGTTCTTATAGTTTGTGCGGGAATGGAAGGAGCTCTCGCAACTGTTATTGGAGGATTATTACCTCAACCTATAATTGCGGTGCCGGTTTCCGTAGGGTATGGAGTTAGTAAGAATGGAGAAACTGCTTTAAATAGTATGTTATCAAGTTGTGCTCCTGGGATTTCGGTTATGAATATAGACAATGGTTATGGAGCGGCAATGGCTGCGCTAAGAATTATAAAAAGGATTTGCTAAAGGTTAATTATGTTTTTCGATTTCTAATAAATTCTCTATCCATAAATTTAGTTGTTTAGAAAGAATTCCTTCTTCCCGCATTTTTATAGCCTTCATAACAACACTAGTGTTTACCCATTCTGGATATCTTTTGGTCATTTATTTAATCTACAGTAGTTATAATTTGATATAAATTTCTCTAAAAACAAGCTCTTAGTAACAAAATTAATTTATTATGTTCGATTTTGTACTTAATCTTGATAATTCTGAAGAAGTATCATCACCTTCTACATTTTTTAATCTTTCGATTAATTCGGATAAATCTTTTTGAGCTAATTCACCATTGGGTTCCCATTTCAAAGATCTTGAATTTTGATTTAGGTTTTCTTTCATTTTCTGATTAAAGTAATAAAAATATAAAATGAAAAAATTAAAAATTGGGTTATTGTTTCATGCTTAACGTTAAAAAAATATGAAGATTTCCGAATTTCTACTATTTAGTAAATTATCCGCCTCCAACAATAGATACGATTTCTAACTTATCGCCTTCTTTAAGTATTTTACTATCCCATTTTTTTGAGTTAATAATTAAGTCATTTACTTCAACTACAACAGTATTTTGCTTATATCCTAGGAATTCTAAAGTGCTTGAAAGTAAAGCCTTTTCATTTTCTAGTTCTATTTTTTTTTCTTTACCGTTAACACTAATTTTCATGGGATAACTCTTTTATGATAATCATAGCTTCATCTTTTGGATCTTCTGAATTTAGCAGCCCAGAAATTATTGCAACCTTACTAATTCCATGATTTTTTAGAGAAGA
>QBZF01000028.1 GCA_003282425.1 Prochlorococcus sp. AG-335-A05
ACGTTCGCAGATGGCCTCAAAAACCAACGAAAGATTTGATGAAGTTTATAGCTCTGAAATAATAAATGGAAAGAGATAAATTGTTAAAAAAAATTGATTCATTCAAGGATGAACTTATTAATATGAGGAGGCACATTCATGCTCATCCAGAATTAAGTGGCTTAGAAAATCAAACGGCAATTTTAATAAGTGGTTATCTGAAAAAAATTGGTGGGAGAGTTACAGAATCAGTCGGAAGAACTGGGGTTATAGCTGATTTCGGACCAAAAGATAAAGGTTTTATTGGTTTGCGAGTTGATATGGATGCCCTTCCAATATACGAGAATACTAATTTAAGTTTTTCTTCAAAAATTGATGGCATCATGCATGCTTGTGGACATGATTTACATACATGTATTGGTTTGGGTGTGGCGAAAATTATTAAGGATTTGAATCTTAAATTTGGGACAAGAATAATTTTTCAACCTGCTGAAGAAATTGCTAGTGGTGCTAGGTGGATGATTGATGATGGCGTGACTACTGGGTTAAAACAAATTTTAGGAGTGCATGTTTTTCCTGACTTATTGGTAGGGACTATTGGTATAAAAGAAGGAAGTCTAACAGCAGCGGCAGGGGAACTTAAAGTTGAAATATTAGGAAAATCAGCACATGGTGCGAGACCTCATGAAGGTGTAGATGCTATATGGACAGCATCCAAAGTTATTTCTGGTATTCAAGAAGCAATAACTAGAAAATTAGATCCTCTAGATCCTGTCGTCATTACCTTTGGGAAAATAAATGGGGGAAATGCATACAATATTTTGTCTGAAAAGGTTAATTTAATAGGAACAATAAGATGTACAAATTTGCAATTATTTAGGGATATGGGTGATTGGCTTAACTTTAATATTTCCTCTATCGCAAAGAGTTGTGGGGCTGAAGCTAAAGTAAAATTTAGAGAGATAGTCCCACCTGTAAATAATGATTATGAAATAAATAAGGTTTTAAGAGACTCCTCAATTAGCATTTTAGGTCATGAAAATGTTATTGAATTACAAAAACCATCCTTAGGTGCTGAAGATTTCGCTGAGTTTCTAAATGAAGTTCCTGGAGCAATGTTTAGGCTTGGTGTTTCAGGTGAGACAGGTTGCGCTCCACTACATAGCTCAAAATTTGATCCAGATGAAAGAGCTATTAGTGTAGGGGTTAAAGTAATAACTGAATCCATAGTAAGATTAAATAATATATGGAATGAAGATATATAAATGAAATTTGAAAAAGTTTATATCTTTTCACTTGTTGCACCTTTAATGATTCTTTTATCAATAATAGGATTCTTATCAAGGAGAGAAAGTAAGAGGATTTTTTATATACCAATTGGTTTGATGGGAATTTTTATAATTTCTGAAAAAGAATTTAGTAGAGGAATTAAGAGAAGAAAAATCTTAAATAAAATAAAATCTTATAAACAACCTAAATAAAAATATTTTCTATATTTTTTGAGAATATAAGATGACTTTTTATTTAAAAGAGCTATTTTTAGTTATAACTAGGGGTGCTAAGTAAATTACTTAGCTGAGATCATACCCTTCGAACCTGAAACAGTTAAAACTGACGAAGGAAAGTTTCAATTTGATCAAACTCTAGTAATAAACAATCTAAATCTTAAAAGTCATGCGAAATTCCTGGATACAGCCACGTATTGGGCAGAAGAATATTACTCAGATGAATTTCGCTAAAAATGGTCATATTACTGAAGAGATGAGTTATGTTGCTAAAAAAGAAAACCTTCCACCTTCATTAATTATGGAAGAAGTTGCAAGGGGTAGATTAATAATTCCAGCTAATGTAAATCATGTAAATCTTGAACCAATGGCAATTGGGATTGCTTCTAAATGCAAAGTCAATGCAAATATTGGTGCTTCTCCCAATGCAAGTGATATTAATGAAGAAGTTGAGAAACTTAAATTAGCAATAAAATATGGTGCTGATACAGTTATGGATTTATCAACAGGAGGAGTAAATCTTGATGAGGTTAGACAAGCAATAATCAAAGCATCTTCTGTTCCTATCGGAACTGTTCCGGTTTATCAAGCTTTAGAAAGTGTGCATGGATCGATAGAAAGATTAACAGAGGATGATTTCTTACACATTATCGAAAAGCATTGTCAGCAAGGTGTTGATTATCAAACCATTCATGCTGGTTTATTAATAGAACATTTACCTAAAGTCAAAGGGAGAATTACTGGCATCGTAAGCAGAGGTGGAGGAATTTTAGCTCAATGGATGTTGCATCATTTCAAGCAAAACCCCCTATATACAAGGTTTGATGATATTTGTGAAATTTTCAAAAAATATGATTGTACTTTTTCTTTAGGAGATTCACTTAGACCAGGATGTTTACATGATGCATCAGATGATGCGCAATTAGCTGAATTGAAAACATTGGGTGAACTTACAAGAAGAGCATGGGCTCATAATGTTCAGGTTATGGTTGAAGGTCCAGGACATGTACCTATGGACCAGATTGAGTTCAATGTTAGAAAACAGATGGAAGAATGTTCAGAAGCTCCTTTTTATGTTCTAGGCCCATTAGTTACAGATATTTCTCCAGGTTATGATCATATTTCAAGTGCCATTGGTGCAGCCATGGCAGGATGGCATGGAACTGCGATGTTATGTTATGTCACTCCTAAAGAGCATTTGGGGCTTCCAAATGCGGAAGATGTTAGAGAGGGTTTGATAGCTTATAAAATTGCTGCACATGCAGCTGACATAGCGAGGCATAGAGCAGGTGCTCGTGATAGAGATGATGAGCTCAGTCATGCAAGATATACTTTTGACTGGAACAAACAGTTCGAACTGTCTTTAGATCCTGAAAGGGCTAAACAGTACCATGATGAAACCTTGCCAGAAGAAATATTTAAAAAAGCTGAGTTTTGCTCAATGTGTGGACCTAAGCATTGCCCCATGAATTCCAAAATTTCTGATGAAACTCTTGATGAATTGAATAATAAACTTACAAAATGCGATACTGCAGTTTAAGTTTATAAAATTTCTCTAGTCTTATTTACAACATTTTCAACTGTAAATCCAAAACTAGTCATACATTTTCCACCAGGAGCTGATGCACCGAATCTGTCCATAGTAATACAAATTCCATCAAGCCCAGTGTATTTGTGCCATCCGAATGAATGGGCCGCTTCAACTACAACTCTTTTTTTGATACTACTTGGCAAGATACTTTCTTTATAAGAAGCTTCTTGCTCTTCAAATAGTTCTACGCAAGGCATGGAAATAACTCTAGTCTTTTTGCCTAATTTTGAAATTTCTTTACTTGCTTCAATGCAGAGGTTTAGTTCACTACCAGTACCGATAAATATTACATCAGGAGTTCCTTCACAATCGGAAACTATATATCCACCTAATGCAACTTTTTTAATAGAGGTATTCTCTTGATTTGGCATGGCTTGCCTACTTAGGCAAAGAGCAGAAGGTCTTTTTCTGTTTTTAATAGCAAGCTTATAAGCACCACTTGTTTCATTACCATCTCCAGGTCTAAATACAAGCATATTTGGCATTGCTCTTAGTGAGGGGATCGTTTCAACAGGTTGATGTGTTGGCCCATCTTCGCCTACTCCAATTGAATCATGAGTAAGTACATAAATAACTCCCAGCTCACTGAGAGCAGATAGTCGCATTGAACCTCTCATATAGTCTGCAAAAACAAGAAAAGTTCCTCCATAAGGTATTAATCCACTGTCGTGATAAGCAATTCCATTTAATATTGCTGCCATGGCATGCTCTCTCACACCAAAATGTAGGTATCTCTTTTCTGGTGAATGTGCCTGAAATGACCCTGTTTCTCCTTTTATATCTGTGTAATTAGAGTGAGTTAAATCCGCAGATCCACCAATTAATTCAGGAAGATTAGGCCCAAGCGCTCCAAGGCATATTTGAGAATGTTTTCTTGTTGCTAGACCCTTATCATCTACCGTATATGAAGGTAGGTCTGAATCCCAGTTCTCTGGCAATTCACCTTGGATCATTCTTTTTAATTCTGCTCCTTCAGAAGGATATGTGTTTTGATAGCCTTGAAATTTTAAATTCCATTCTTTTTCAGAGTCTTCACCTTTACTAATAGCTTGTCTAAATTGCGAATATACTTCCTCGGGTATTTCAAAAGGGGGATATTCCCAATTTAAAAACTCTCTGGTTAAGGAAGCTTCTTCTTCTCCTACTGCAGCTCCATGAATTCCTGCAGTATCTGACTTGTTTGGTGAACCATAGCCTATTATTGTAGAAATTTTGATTAGAGAAGGTTTATCTTTTACAGATTTTGCAGTCTCAATAGCTTTGGTAATCCCTTTTACATCATGATTACCATCTTCAACATTTTGCACATGCCATCCATAAGCTTCGTATCTTTTTAAAACATCTTCCGTAAATGAAACATCTGTACGTCCATCAATTGTGATTTGATTATCGTCATATAGAGCTATTAATTTTCCAAGCTTAAGATGTCCAGCAAGTGAACATGCTTCAGAGGCAATCCCTTCTTGATTACAACCGTCCCCCATTATTACATAGGTATAATGATCAACAATTTCGCAATCTTTTTTATTGAATTTAGCTGCTAAGTGTGCTTCTGCAATTGCTAAACCAACGGCGTTGGAAATTCCTGCCCCTAATGGCCCCGCTGTTACCTCAACACCCTCAGTCTCAAATGTTTCTGGGTGTCCTGGTGTCTTAGATCCCCATTGTCTAAATTCTTTAATATCTTCAATGGAAACTGATTTATATCCAGTCAGATGCAGAAGAGAATATAACAACATACACCCATGTCCCGCTGATAATACAAAGCGATCTCTATTAAACCACTTAGGATTATTGGGATTGTGATTGAGAATATTGTGCCATAATGCATAACCCATAGGAGCGCAACCCATAGGTAAGCCAGGATGCCCGCTATTAGATTTATTTACTGCATCTACAGCCAGCATTCGTATACTATTTACACATAGTGATTCTAATGAAACAGATGCGGCGACCATTGTTTTAAGTAAAGTAATTTTGGAATACAGAGTTGGTTTTCATCAATCAAGTTTGCTAAATGCTAGACAAACGTTGTGACCACCAAAGCCGAATGAATTAGAAAGAGCAACTCTTATTTGAGCATCTCTAGCATTATTTGGTACATAATCAAGATCACAATCTGGATCAGGATTAACGTAGTTTATTGTAGGAGGGACAAAATTATGTGTCAAAGCAAGAATACAAGCTACAGCTTCTATACCTCCTGAACCCCCTAAGAGATGACCAGTCATCGACTTAGTAGAGCTTACAGGAATGAGGTAAGATCTGTCTTTAAATATGGATTTAATTGCAGAAGTTTCATTTTTGTCATTTGCTGCAGTGCTAGTTCCATGAGCATTTATATAATCAACCTCATCAAGGTTAATTGAACTATCATCAATGGCTAGCTTGATTGCTTCTGCCCCTCCAGTTCCCCCAGGAGAAGGCGAAGTAATGTGATGAGCATCACAAGTTGACCCATAACCAATAATTTCAGCATAAATTTTTGCGCCTCTTTTTTTTGCACTTTCAAAAGTTTCTAGAACAAGTATCCCAGATCCTTCTCCAATCACAAATCCATCCCTCTCAGCATCAAAAGGTCTACTTGCAGTTTGAGGACTATCATTTCTAAAAGAGAGTGCTTTAGCGCTTGCAAAACCTGCTACTCCAAGAGGAGTTATACTTGCTTCTGCTCCTCCGCAAATCATCGCATCTGCTTTCCCCAGCTGTAATAATCTAAAAGAGTCTCCAATAGCATTTGATCCAGCAGCACAGGCGGTAGACACAGCAGAGCTTGGGCCTTTTGCTCCTAACGCAATAGCAGCAAGTCCTGTCGCCATATTGGGGATCATCATTGGAACTGTAAAGGGGCTTACTCTTTTTGGGCCTTTATGACTCAATATTTGAGCTTGACTTTCCATTGTAAGTAAGCCTCCAACACCAGAGCCAATTATTACTCCAATTCTTGATTCATTGGCTTCATTTATTTCAAGTCCAGAATCATTGAAAGCTTGCTTTGCAGCTATTACTCCAAATTGTGAAAATCGATCCCATCTTTTAGATTCTTTAGGTTCAATAAAATTTTCAGATTGAAGATTTTTAACTTCTGCTGCAAACTTGCAGGGATGTTGTTCAGGATTAAAGAGAGTAATATCTGAAACTCCATTTGACCCTTTTTGTAGGCCGAGTAAATATTCATCAATGTTGTTACCAATTGGAGTTACTGCCCCAATGCCGGTAATAACTACTCGATGGAAATTTGGCATCCTAAATTAACCTTTTTTTTCTTCGATGAATTTAACAGCATCTCCTACTGTTGCGATACTTTCAGCGGCTTCATCAGGTATCTCGATATCAAATGCTTCTTCAAGTGCCATGACTAGCTCTACGGTGTCTAGGGAGTCTGCACCTAAATCATTTTGAAAGTTTGAATCAGATTTTACTTCGGCTGATTCAACACTTAGTTGCTCAGAAACAATAGAGCAAACTTTTTGAAGGATTTCTTCTTGTGACATAGTTTATGGAATTTACTAATTATCTACTCGATTTTATGCCCTAGAGTTAACAAGAGTGAAGCATATCTTAATTTTTTTAATTTCTTTGTAAGACAATAGTATTATATTGAGAGGTTCTCAAAGACAATTTTTACATGTCACACGCAGTTAAAATTTATGACACATGCATTGGATGTACCCAATGTGTAAGGGCATGCCCACTAGATGTTCTGGAAATGGTTCCATGGGATGGTTGTAAAGCTGGCCAAATAGCTTCATCTCCTAGGACAGAAGACTGCGTAGGATGTAAAAGGTGTGAAACAGCATGCCCAACAGAT
>QBZF01000029.1 GCA_003282425.1 Prochlorococcus sp. AG-335-A05
GCAGTACAACTTTCACCTACTAAAAGAGTTTTTGGTTTAAATCTTTCAACTGCTTCAGTAATATTCCTTTTAACTAGTTCTGCTGTATCTCCTCCTAAGTCTCTAGCCTGAAATGTTGTATAAGTTACAGGTGGTCTTTGGCCTCTTCTCTCAATCATTGTGAAAAGAAGATCTGCATAAGTATCTCCTTGAGGAGCGTGGAGAACATAATGAATATCTTTCATTGATGATGCAACTCTCATTGCACCCACATGAGGGGGGCCTTCATATGTCCAAAGAGTTAATTCCATAATTTAATGTGTTGCTAATGATTTGGATGTAAGTATTTGATTCCTTTTTAAAGGCCTTGAAAAGAGCCCAGCCAAGTCTGCCGCCTGATCAATTCCATGTATAGGACTAAACACCATTTCTATAGACCATTTAGTACTAATCCCTTCTGCCTCCAAAGGATTTGCTAAACCCATTCCGCAAACTACTAAGTCAGGGTTGGAAGCTCTTACACGATCAAGCTGTTTTTCTACATGCTGACCCTCAACAATTTTTGTATCATTCGGTAATAAATTAAGCTCACTTTCCATCAAATCTTTATTTAAGTAGGGTGTTCCAACTTCAATGAGTTTCATTTCACATTCGTTATGTAAAAATCTTGCCAATGAAATTTCTAGCTGTGATTCAGGTAAAAGAAATAATTTTTTCCCTTTTAATATTTCTTTGTGTTTTTCTATTGCCTGCCTAGCTCTATTAGCTAAAGGAGCAATTACTTCATGAACTTTTAGTTCATTAATTTTAAAGGAAGCTGCTGCAGCTAAAACCCATTTTGTGCTTCCCTCTACACCAAGTGGAAATGGAGCCTGAATTATTTCACAACCACGATGCTTTAGGTCTCTGACCGTATCACTCAAATATGGTTGAGCTAACAGGACCTTTGTATTCTTTCCAATCTTTGGTAATTCAGTTGATTGCCTAGGAGGAAAACTTTCAACATTTTTTATCCCAATATTATTAAATATCTTCTTAAATCTATCTTCCACATTATTAGCTAATGTCCCAACTAATAATAATTTCTCATCATCTGTAGATTCCATTAAGGGAACGAGAGCTTTCAATGCTCCATCTTCGCCTTGGGTAAAGGTGGTTTCGATCCCGCTGCCTGAATAGTTTACGAACCTTACTTGACCTAAAAATCTGGTATTTAATTTTTCTGCAACAGTCGCGAGATCAAGTTTAATAACTTCGCTAGGGCAAGAACCAACCAGGAAAAGGGTTTTTATTTCAGGCCTTCTAGAAATAAGATCATTCACTACTCTATCAAGTTCTTCATGAGCATCGGCAAGACCTGCTAAATCTTTCTCTTCAAGAATAGCTGTACCAAATCTTGGTTCAGCAAAAATCATAACCCCTGCGGCACTTTGAATTAAATGTGCACATGTTCTTGACCCTACAACTAAAAAGAATGCATCTGGCATCCTTCTGTGTAACCAAACTATTGATGTAAGGCCGCAAAAAACTTCCCTGGGACCTGTTTCTTTATTTAATGCAACTTTACTCATTAAAAAATAATTGCAGCGTATCTCTCAAGCTTGCATAAACTTTTGGATTTAAGAAAGTAAATAATAAGTTCTCTTACAAAATCTAAACATTTATAAAACTTATATGAATGTTTAAAAACTTAAATGAGAATTATAAAATTAATTTTCAAAATTTATTTTTAATTTCTATAGAAGGAATTACCTTGATTTATTTTTGATAGCTTCCAAACATTTCTAGCAATTTTTGTGGCTAATAAGCCACCTCTTTCAAGTTTAGATTTGCCTGGCTTTGCTCCAATTAAGATGGTTATTTCAGAGGTGGTTAAAGGAGCCCCAGTATTAAGTGCTAATTCGGTTAACTCTAGTCTATCTCTTAGATTTTTAAGATTTGCTTTATCTGATTTATCATCTACTAACCAACTGAAAGACGGGTCTTTTTGAGATAATTTTTGCATTAAACTTAGGCTTACTAGTCCAAGAGTTTGATCAGGGCTTAATTCATTTTCAGTACTAGAAGAATCCGGACTTTTTTTTTGAGAATTTCCCATGAATTTTCTTATCTTTTACTTGAATTTATCGTTTTGTAAGAAGCATGCAAGTAAATTTAATAGAATAAAAGAACCATTATCCGTTATAGTCGCGTGAATGGAACCAACTTCTAGCTTAAATAGAGGAAAACGAAAAAAGGGAAGTTCTCTTGTTACTGGATCTGAGGTGCAATCTCAGGCCAATGGAGCTAGCTGTTTTATTACAACTGACTCTGAAAAGTCATTAGTTTCTAGACAAGCAAGTCAAGTCGAACAGATAGAATTAAGGACATATGTTTTTTTAGACTCTCTACAACCTCAGTTAGCTGCATATATGGGTACTGTCAGTAGAGGTTTTTTACCAATCCCTGGAGATTCTTGCTTATGGATGGAAGTATCTCCTGGAATGGCAGTTCATAGGGTTACTGATATTGCTTTAAAAGCAAGCAATGTGAGACTGGGTCAGATGATTGTTGAAAGAGCTTTTGGCTCTTTAGCTCTTTATCATAAAGATCAAAGTACTGTTTTACATTCTGGAGATGTTGTATTAGATGCAATAGGAAGTGAAGTAAGTAAAAGGACAAAACCATCGACAAGTTGGACAGAAGTTATTCGTGCAATAACACCTGATCATGCAGTCTTAATAAACAGGCAAAATAGAAGTGGATCTATGATTCAATCTGGAATGAGTATGTTTATTCTCGAAACAGAACCGGCTGGTTATGTATTAAAAGCGGCTAATGAAGCAGAAAAGGCTTCAAATATAACCGTTGTAGATGTAAAAGCAGTTGGGGCTTTTGGAAGATTAACTCTTGCGGGGAAAGAAGGGGATGTAGAAGAAGCCGCTGCAACTGCAATTAGAGCAATTGAACAAATATCTAATTATTAAAAGATTTTTTAATTACAAACCAATTTCTTTTTTTAAAAAAGGGGCAATATTTCTGGCAGCTTTACCCCTACTACCCAATTTACTTAATTGTGATTGATTGAGTTGGCCGTAAACGCAATTAGCTTCTTTAACCCAAAAAACAGATTCAAATTCTCCATTTGGATATTTTGGTTCTCTTAGGATTTCTCCCCAGCAGATGCCAGTTGAATCTTTTACGAGATTACCTTCAGGATCACATAAAACCATACAACTAATAAATTTTGCACTTCTATATGGGGTATCACTAAGCTCGTTAATTAACTTTTTAAGTTTTTCAATATTAGTTTTTGCATATCTAGCAGAATAGATACCTGGTCGCCCATCTAAAAAATCTACTTCTAACCCAGAATCGTCAGCTAATGTCCAGGTTTTCGTTGCTAAGGAAGCTGCTTTAGCCTTTAATAAGGCATTATCAAAATAAGTTAAACCTGTTTCTTCTACATTTAAGGAGTCTGGCTGTTTTTTGACTTTTAAAGATAAAACGTCAAGCATCTCAGAAATTTCAGATACTTTTTTCTGATTTCCACTCGCAATAATAAGGGTGGGGATATTCAAAATATATTTAAGTTAGTTGATTTATAATCTTACTTTAAAGTGTGATACGGAGACAGGAAAGGTTGAACATTCCACACCTGAGTAGACAGGGCCTGCCTCGTACGGAAATAACATAATGTAAATTTTTTCTTAACACAAGAGTATGTTTTGATGCACTAACTAATTTCCATAAGTATTGACATATCAATAGTACCAAGGGTGATAAGTTTAACTTATCAATGATACAAAAAACATTAATAGACTTTTTAGTGTAAAAGGCTTGACTTATAAGTACTTAATGGACGATTCTTGCAATTGAACATTCCACATTTAGTAATTAGTAGGCAATGGCTACAGAAACAATGGGTATCGCTCTCGGCATGATCGAGACACGCGGACTTGTACCTGCAATCGAAGCAGCAGACGCAATGACCAAGGCAGCAGAAGTTCGTCTTATTGGTCGTGAATTCGTAGGTGGCGGTTATGTCACAGTTTTAGTTAGAGGAGAAACTGGTGCAGTTAATGCAGCAGTAAGAGCTGGAGCTGATGCTTGTGAAAGAGTTGGCGACGGTCTTGTTGCCGCTCACATCATTGCTCGTCCTCATAGAGAAGTTGAACCTGCTCTTGGTAATGGCGATTTTCTTGGTCAAAAGGATTAATTAGATAGTGCAAATTTTAAAATTTTTGCAAAATAATTATTTTCCCTATACTGACCTAAATTTATCGTTATGAGCAAGAAGTATGACGCTGGGGTAAAAGAGTACAGAGATACCTACTGGACTCCCGAATATGTGCCCCTTGACACCGATTTGTTAGCCTGTTTCAAATGTACAGGTCAAGAAGGTGTCCCCAGAGAAGAAGTTGCAGCAGCGGTAGCAGCTGAATCTTCAACAGGAACTTGGTCAACAGTGTGGTCCGAGTTACTTACAGACTTAGAATTCTACAAAGGACGTTGTTATCGAATTGAAGACGTTCCAGGAGATCCAGAAGC
Source organism: Prochlorococcus sp. AG-335-A05 (assembly GCA_003282425.1). Lineage (GTDB taxonomy): Bacteria > Cyanobacteriota > Cyanobacteriia > PCC-6307 > Cyanobiaceae > Prochlorococcus_A. The sequence continues at coordinate 4,510 of QBZF01000029.1, forward strand.
TTTTTATGCATTTATTGCCTATCCTCTTGATCTTTTCGAAGAAGGTTCAATTACAAACGTATTGACATCATTAGTTGGAAACGTTTTTGGATTTAAAGCCTTAAGGCATTTGCGTCTTGAGGATATTAGATTTCCAATCGCATTTATCAAAACTTGTGGTGGACCACCAAATGGAATTGTTGTTGAAAGAGATCGACTAAATAAATACGGAAGACCTCTTCTCGGTTGTACCATCAAACCTAAATTAGGTTTGTCGGGTAAAAATTATGGTCGAGTTGTATACGAATGTCTTAGAGGCGGTCTTGATCTAACTAAAGATGATGAGAATATTAATTCTCAACCATTTCAACGTTGGAGAGAAAGATTTGAGTTTGTTGCTGAGGCAGTTAAACTTGCCCAACGAGAAACTGGAGAAGTCAAAGGGCATTACTTAAATTGTACCGCGAATACTCCTGAAGAATTATACGAACGTGCAGAGTTTGCTAAAGAACTTGACATGCCAATCATCATGCATGATTACATAACCGGGGGATTTACCGCAAATACTGGACTAGCTAACTGGTGCCGTAAAAATGGCATGCTTCTGCATATACACAGAGCTATGCACGCCGTAATCGATAGACACCCTAAGCATGGTATTCACTTCAGAGTTTTAGCAAAATGTTTAAGACTCTCTGGTGGAGATCAACTACATACTGGAACCGTAGTTGGAAAACTTGAAGGCGATAGGCAAACAACTCTAGGTTATATAGATAACTTAAGAGAATCATTTGTTCCCGAAGATAGATCAAGAGGAAATTTCTTTGATCAAGATTGGGGATCAATGCCTGGAGTCTTTGCAGTTGCATCTGGTGGTATTCATGTTTGGCATATGCCAGCACTACTTGCAATATTTGGAGATGATTCTTGTCTTCAATTTGGTGGAGGTACCCATGGACATCCATGGGGTTCAGCTGCAGGAGCTGCTGCAAACAGAGTTGCATTAGAAGCTTGCGTCAAAGCACGTAATGCGGGTCGCGAAATCGAAAAAGAAAGTAGAGACATTCTAATGGAGGCTGCAAAGCATAGTCCTGAATTAGCTATTGCACTCGAAACTTGGAAAGAGATCAAGTTTGAGTTCGATACTGTCGATAAACTCGACGTTCAAGGTTAACTTGAATCTTAATCAAGGGGAGAAATCTCTTTCTCCTCATTACTAAAAACACTCGTTTTTTACGAGAACTTTCATTTACAAATCATTTTAATTATGCCTTTCCAGAGCACAGTTGGTGACTATCAAACAGTTGCTACCCTGGAAACATTCGGTTTTTTACCACCGATGACCCAGGAAGAAATATATGACCAAATCGCATACATAATAGCTCAAGGATGGAGTCCTGTTATTGAGCATGTCCATCCAAGTGGATGTATGCAAACTTACTGGTCTTATTGGAAGCTACCTTTTTTTGGGGAAAAAGATTTGAACCTTATTGTTAGCGAATTAGAGGCATGCCACAGAGCGTACCCTGATCATCATGTAAGAATCATTGGTTACGATGCTTACACTCAAAGTCAAGGAACAGCTTTTGTTGTTTTCCAAGGCCGCTAAATCCAAATTTAGTTTCGATATCTTTCTCTTTATAAAATTTTTTTATTAGGAGAAAGTATTTTTAGAGTTTTTACATTTGAAGATTATGTCTAAAAAAACTAGCCGAGAGATTGCACTAGATAGAAGAAAAGCCATGAGCGATGGCGGTAAAAAGGCTGCTTTAAATTCTTCTTCAACCCAAGATAGAGTCAGATCAACTCAAGATATACATTTTTCTGGAGTAAATCCCTCTCATAGTGCAAATATTTCTAATTCAACTAAAAAACATAAAACAATTGTCGACACTTCATTGAAACTATCCAGCAAAGATTTTGGTATTGAAAGAAGAAAAGCAATGTCTACTCATGGTAAATCTGCAATCAATTCTTCAGATAGAACACGTACCGAAATGAAAAATGCATCAAAAATTACTGATATGGCTTTTACTGTTAAAGGTGATGGCTCAGAGAAAATAAATACCGATATTCAAGAAAATAATGTAATTAAAAAAAATATCAAAAGAAGGGTAACCCAAAAAAGGAAACCAATTACAAATACAAGTAGGGATATTGTTTTGGCTCGAAGAGAAGCACAATCTAAGCATGGAAAATCTGCTT
>QBZF01000030.1 GCA_003282425.1 Prochlorococcus sp. AG-335-A05
GTATTTTAAGATATTTAGTTTGCTTTCTTTCACTTATAGATACAAAAACTTTTTCATCATCAAGCCAACCGGTAATATTTTCATAAAATATATACAAAAATCTATTTAATCTAGACAAACAAAGTGTGTGAACTCCGTGGAAGGTATATATTAAGGGTTTATGCAAAAATATTTTAATAATTCTTGCTATTAAACCAGCACCTTTTCCATGCGCATGAATAATATCTATTGAATTTTTTCTTGAAAATTTTATTAATCTTAAAATATCTAGAAATGATATTCTCCTTTCAGATAAATCTAAATATTTTTTTTTATTATAATTTTTAATTTTTGGATTAAGAAATGGCATTGCCAAATAAAAATCAAATTCATCTTTCAAAAGTTCTTTCAATAAGAAAATATGTGAAGGGCCTCCACCAGTTTTACCTGATGCAGAAATTAATAGGATTTTGGTTTTAGATCCATTCATTGTTAATTAAAATTATTTATTATTTTTTATAAATTTTTAAAAAATATTTTAATCTTTTTAAGTAAGAGATTGGAATTAGAAAAATTGTTCTAACTGTTATTAAAAAAAACTTTATTAAATTAATTCTTCTGTAAAAAAACCATCTTAAAAAGAAAGGTATTGACTTTAATGATGACGTCCCAAACTTTAAGCTTAAAAGATGAGAGGATATTAAATATTGTTCATAATAATTATCTTTATAAGGCCTATAGATATCGCAAATTCTTGTCTTAAAACTTTTGATTTCTACTTTATTTGTTACTGCTGCCACATAGAATAATCGACATGCATCTCTTTTGTCCTGCCCATTATTCAAAGTATTTTCGACAAGTTGTGGTATGTTATTCCAAATTTGGTCTAGAAATGACATTGATTTATTTGAACCTCCAAAAAAAATATCATAAATCCTATTAGAGTAATAAGCTCTACCAAAATTGATATTATATAAAGTCGATGAATTTAAAAACTTTCTTAAAGGATATATATTTAGTGGGTGAAGATAAATAGAATCAAATCTGCATCTAAAAATTAGATCATATTTATCCTTATCATTATCTAAAAGTTTATAGCATTTGGATAATGTATATATTTGTGGTAGAGCAAATATAGTTCCCTTATGATAAATTTTAGAATTAAAAATTCTTTTATGTTTTTTTGGAAGATTAATAACAAAATCATCATATGACTCTGTATAAATTTCTTTTAAATTAAATTCAGAAAATATACTTGATATTTGTTTATAACTATCATTATCACTTTTTATTTTTGGTATGTCTTCTCTATGATCTAGAGATTCTCCTGGTTCATTCCATGAATAACAAAAAATATCGTAATCAATTCCTTTTGTAAGTGTTTGGATACTATACCTTATTAAATCTTTTGGAATAGGGCGATATTGACCTGCGAATAAAAATGCAATTTTCATAGTATTATTTAGAAAATAAATTAATTTGACTTAAATTCTTCTATTGATAAAAATTTATCATCTATGTAGTTCAAATCCCCAAATCCCCATGGCTTATTAAAGTAAATCTCATCATATGGGATATTGTTATTTTTTAACCATTCTGCAAGGACAACATTAGTATATTTATTTATTAATCCTATGTTACCTTTAAAGGTTCTTACATTTCTTGATGTATATAGGATAATGTAAGTACCTTTATTATTTTCTTCTCTTAATTTTTCACAAACAGGTTCAATTGGTTTGCATTTACTGTAGTCTTTCCCTTTAGGGGATTCGCATATAGTTTTATCAATATCTACAACTAATGTTCTTCTTTGATGTCCAGAAGATGCATTTTCTCCTTTAATTTCATTAATACTTAAATCAAAAGAAGAGCAAATTTCTTCTAAAGTCCCGAATGTTTTTACATATGAAGCCTCAATAGCAAGAATTTTTTTTCCTTGTTTAATCGCGTAATCGTAAACAGGAGAAATATATAATTCCGAAATTGAGTTTTGATTTATTGTTAATAAATATTTCCTAATAAGTTTTAATAGTTCATCTGTTTCTCTAAATAGGTAAGTTCCAACCGAACATTTTGAAGATATTCTTTGTTTCTCTTTTACTTCATAAATCAATTCTTCTCCACTTTTAGTTTTTAAAAAAGACCAATTTTCACCGTCAGAAAAGAAATAAGGAATTGCACCAAAATAATCTTTATCAATTTCATCTAAATTTTGAGAAATTTTATAAGAAGTATCGCAGTTATGAATTAATAATTTTCCTTTTATTGAAAAATATTCAATAGCTTTAATAGCTGTAAGAAGTTGACCATTTTTTACATCTTCCAATTCAAGCCAATTAATAAAAACTTGCGGAAAAATTTTTTTTATTTTATTTAATAAACATTCTTTTACTCGATCTTTTTTTTGCGTTACGATATACAATTTATCTTTTGAAGAAAAATTAAATGAACTTAAACTCCATATCAATAATTCTATTCCATTTACAATAACCAATGGTTTTGGAGGTTTAATGCCTTTGCAAATTAATCTAGAGCCATTACCTGCTGCAGTTATTAAGTAATTCATATTTTAAGACTATAATTTTTAATATCAACATCGTAAAACAAAGATATCCCAATTATTAATAATGCTCCCATTCTTTGTTCATCATCTTTGTGTAAAGGTATCATTGATAAAAATAAATTTGAGGTAAGTATTCTCAAAATATCTTTATCAATTAGATTTTCTAAAAATATTTTTTGAAAATAAAAATTAGCCACATCATAATTAAACGGCTTGTAAATTTTCAATACATATTGATTATTCTTAGATGAAATAAAAAACATATTATTAACTATAGAGTCATAAAAGCATCTAAATGAATGATTTAATTTAGCAAGATCATAAAAAGGATCTACATAACCAATTTTTTTATCTCCTATTGAATCAGCTTTAGGATCAATTAATTTTATACTTCCTGATATTGGTTCAATTAATATATTATTAAAACAAAGATCTCCATGTCCAAATAATAAAGGCCTTTGTTTCTCAATCTCTTTTAGCTCTTTTTGCAACTGATTATAAGTGACCTTTAATGAAGGTAAGAAATTATTATTAACATTTACCCCAGTATAAATAATTTTATATAGTAATTTATTATTTAAATTATCTACAATTTTATTTAAGGTATTTATTCTTCGTTTAAGTTTTTCAGAGTAAAGATGACTTGAATCGTATAAGAACTTTTTTGACTCATTATTTAAATAAAATTCACTATATATATTAAAAAGTGATTTAACTATAGTTTCCCAACGATTTGCCCCTATTTTTCGAAATAAAAATATTTCTGAAAGATTTGGGAAAGGTAAATATTCCAATTCCAAATTAACTTTATCTTGTCGATCTTGTGTTAAAAAGATAGGGAAAAAGACTTTTAATTTTGATGGAATTTTCTTATAAAAATTAATTTCTTTTTTTAGTTTAATGGTATCTTGGGAAATTTTAATAATACTATTCCTTTTATAGTTGTATTTAATTTCGTTGAAGAATCTGCTGGAAAATGAAGAAATTTTTGTTTCAAAATAAGTTGTATTATGTCCTGCATCGTACCATTTTTCATGCTTGATAGAATGATCATATTTCTCAATTAGTATTTTGGCTAGATAAAGAAGATCATTCATTTGATCTGTATTTATTTCTTCTAAAGCATCTTTTATATTATTTTTCCCCGAAGAAATTCTACCTGTGAAAGGGTAACATTTTTTTTTAAAATGAATATCTTTTTTTTTAAATAAATATTCAACATTTTTTTTGTTAAGATACGATATTGCAGACCAATTTTCTTTCGATATTTTATTATCTCCAAAATAAACAGATTTTGTTTCTGTAAATTGATTATCTGGAATGGTTGTAATAGGACAGATATTTACAAAATCTTCTTGGATAAAATCTATTGATTTCTTAATAGTATCATTAACTCCAAGAGTAGATCCTACATTGATAAAATTACAATTTTCAAAAGATCTTAATCCTCTTAGTTTTTTTGAAAAATTATTTACAACTATATAAATTTTATTTTTAGATAAACAATATTTTTTTATTCTTTCAATAATTAATGTATTACCTATATTTAAAAAAGGCTCAGAAGATATAAATGAATTATCATAGGCTTTATAGGCTGCCGCAAGTATTAGTACTGCATTTTTTTCTTTTTCAATTGTTCTTAAGTTCATACAAGAAACTTTTTCGGAACATTAACTTTTAAAAAAATCTTAATTGTTTGAGAAAATATTATCATAAATTGTTTCTAATTTTGAAGAAAAGTTTAAGTTTTTGCCATCAATTAATATTTAGAAGACTAGTACTCAAAAAAAATATTAATAATTAAAAATTTAAGATAAATATGAATAATTTTTTTTCTAGTTTTGAAATAATTTTTTTATATTTGAAGTACATCGAATTACTAATTAAATATACATTATTTTTACTGAGATTAAAACTTAATAATATAATATTTTACAAAACCTATTTTATAATTAGTATTGCAAGTAAAAATGGCAACATATTAAATATATTTTACCCGTAAATTTATATGAAGGACACTTCCTAAAATGAAAAAAATCAATAAGAATCCAAAAGTTCAGATTTTATTAGCAACTTATAATGGAGAGTGTTTTTTACGTGAGCAATTAGATTCGATTGTTAATCAAGAATATAAATATTGGGAGCTTCTAATACATGATGATGGGAGTATTGACGATACCATCCAGATATTAAGTGAATATGTGAAATATTATCCTAAAAAAATAAGATTACTAATTGACCAAAAAATTTTCTCAAGTGCTAGCAAAAATTTTTTTCACTTAATTGAGTATAGATCTAAAGAAGCAAATTTATACTGCCTTTGCGATCAAGATGATATATGGCACAAAAATAAACTAAAACTTATAGTAGAAAAATACAATTCACAAGATGAAAAAAACCCTTTATTAATTTACTCAGATCTTTCCCTAATAGATTACAAAGGCAAATTATTAGAAAAGTCTCACAATAAATTAATCAAATTCCAAAAAAATTTTATCACCAAGGAAACAACTCTTTATTATAATCCTGTCCCAGGATGCTCAATGACTATAAATTCTGCTTTAGCAGATAGGATGTCTTACTGTAAATATATGGTAATGCACGACTGGTGGATTCTTTTATATGCTGCGCATTCAAATACAAACATTCTTTATATCAAATTACCACTTGTAAAATACAGGCAACATTCTAAAAATGTTTTAGGTTATAAAAAAGTTAACATCTTTATATTAATCATTAGATTATTTTTTAAAATTCCAAGATATGTTAAAAATGTTAAAAAAGCCTACTCTCAATCAAAACAATTTTGCAATCAATCAGGATTACATTATTTTATTAAATTAGTTTTTCGTCAGTTAAAAATGAATTCATAATGATTTTTTATTAAAATCCCAAACTTAATCTAAAAACCCATTTTACTTCGTCAAAATTATTCAATTTATAATTATCAATATGATCAGAAAGTTGGACCGCAAATGTGCCCCTCAAGGGAATCTCATTAAAAGGAATAATTGATGATCCAAGGATAAACCACTTGCTATTATATTCAAAAAAAGTTGAAAATTTTTGGTTAAAAACCCTTGAAATAGAAAAAACAGGAGCCCAGCATAAACTTCTTTGATGATGAATCTCAGTCCCAGAACCCCCTAACAAATCACTACATAGAAATTTTATATTTCCCTCTGCCATCCTTCCCGTTGCAACACCAAAAGTATAAATATCAAGTGGGAACTCGCCAGATTCATTATTACTCCATAAAGCCTTGGAAAGGGTCAAATAAATATTTCTTCCTGTATCAGTTAACCCATCAAAATGAAGCAATTGTTCTGCTCCAAATGAGAAACCCTCTGTTGGAGAAAGTTTCCGGTCTATTCTAAAACCAAGAGATTGGCCTTCACCGACTGCAGTTGCACCACCTGGTCCACTTCCAGAATATATACTTCTTATCCCATAATTTAAACCAAAGCTACTTTTTTTGTTATTTAGAAATTGGTAATGTAAGATCCCCACTGCATCACCACTATTCCAACCCCAAAAATTTTTTCCTTTTCTTCCTTTCTCAAATCTTCCACTATGTCCCATTACAGAGGAATCAAATTTATACTTTTTATTCCATTTGAATCCTGGAGGGACAAACCAATTTATATCCGGACCAACTATTGAATCATTAAAAACAATTGATCGATTAAAAGAGCTGATACCTTCAACATTATTTTTTGACAAATTATCATTTATTATAATTTCTTCATTTTTAATTTTATTATCCTGATTATTTTTGATTTTTTGCCAGATAATATCTTTTTCACTTATTTCTCCGATATTAATTTTCTCCCAATAAATATTTTTCTTTATAGTTTGAAATTTATTAGTACTTGTGTCTGAAAATATTTGTTTTTGAAAAAGAATAGGTAATAATAAAAAAATTAATAAAACAGGTTTTA
>QBZF01000031.1 GCA_003282425.1 Prochlorococcus sp. AG-335-A05
TTTACCAAGAGAATTAAGGCCAGAAAGTGGTTTACTTAAATTAAGAGAAGCATTAAATTTATTCGCTAATATAAGACCGGTAAAGATAAGAAAATCACTACTGAATTCAAGTTCTTTAAAAAAAGAAGTTATTGAAAATGTAGATTTAATTGTAGTTAGAGAGCTAATAGGTGGAATCTATTTTGGACAGCCTAGAGGACAAATCATGAACACTAAACTTAAAAAAGCTTTCAATACAATGGTTTATGATTCGAATGAAATAGAGAGAATTACGGAAGTTGCAATTAAGATAGCAAATCAAAGAAGAAAAAAAATATGTTCGGTAGATAAATCAAATGTTTTAGAAGTAAGCCAATTATGGAGAGATACAGTTTCATTAGTCGCTTCAAAAGAAAACGATTTAGTTTTAAGTAATATGTATGTAGATAATGCCGCCATGCAACTCGTAAAGGATCCGGGCCAATTTGATGTCATTTTAACTAGCAATTTATTCGGAGATATTTTGAGTGATCTAGCCGCAATGATAACTGGCTCAATTGGAATGCTTCCATCAGCATCATTAAGCAATTCAGGACCTGGAGTGTTTGAACCTGTTCATGGTTCTGCTCCTGATATAGCTGGAAAAAATATAGCTAATCCTATAGCAATGGCTTTGTCTACTTCAATGATGCTTAAAATTGGTCTAAATGAGTTAGAAGCAGCAGATGATATAGAAATAGCAATTGATAATGTTTTATCGAAAGGATATAGAACGTCAGATTTAGATAATGGTAATTGCCAGGTTCTTTCTTGTAGTGAAATTGGAGAAAAAATAATCCAAGAAATTTGAAGGAAAAAATTAATAAATTAAAAAATATCTTTAACTTGAACAAAAAGTTGGCATATGACCTGTCAGAATCAATGGATATTGTTTTAATTAAATGTCTAAACGTCATCCAGTAGTTGCTGTAACAGGATCATCAGGTGCAGGAACAAGTACAGTAAAAAGAGCATTTGAGCATATTTTTGCAAGAGAAGATATTGTTCCAGCTGTTGTGGAAGGAGATAGTTATCACAGGTTTGAAAGAATGCCTATGAAAAAAGCAATGGCAGAAGCACTCTCAAAAGGAGAGAATTTTTCTCACTTCGGGCCAGAAGCAAATCTTTTTGACAAATTAGAAGAACTTTTTAAAATTTATGGTGAATCAGGAGGAGGGAAAAAAAGATATTATCTTCACAGCACTGAAGAAGCACAGGAACATAATGCAAGACTAGGAACATCATTAGAACCAGGTCAATTCACCCCATGGGAAGATATTCCAAATGGAACAGATGTTCTTTTCTACGAAGGTTTACATGGTGGTGTTGAGGGAGAAGGATACAATGTTTCTTCTTATGCAGACTTACTTGTTGGTGTCGTACCTATTACAAACTTAGAGTGGATACAAAAAATACATCGGGATAATGCTGAAAGAGGTTATTCAGCAGAAACCATAGTTGATACTATTTTGAGAAGAATGCCAGACTACATTAATCATATTTGTCCACAATTTAGTAAAACGGATATAAATTTCCAGAGGATACCTACTATTGATACATCGAATCCCTTTATATGTAGAAACATTCCTACACCAGATGAAAGTTTTGTAATAATACATTTCAGAAAAGGGGCAAGAGAAAAATGGGGGATTGACTTTCAATATCTTTTGGGAATGATTCATGATTCATTCATGTCAAGCCCAACGAGCATAGTTGTTAATGGAGGGAAAATGGGTTTTGCCATGGAATTGATCCTCACTCCTATAATCCATAAAATGATTGAAGAAAAAAACATTCATAGATAGTATTAGTTAATTTTACTTAAGCCTTCAAAATAATCTTATTTTTTGAAGACTTAAATACATGAAAATAAACTTATTATGGTATTTGAAAATTTAAATAATAAGGAATTTCAAATATTTATATATCTTGCTTGATAAAAGGGCCTTATTTAGACTTAAATAGAAAAAAACAGAGAATATTGTGTCTTTAATCGACTGGTTTGCTGCAAGGAGAAAAGATCAATTTGTAGGGAAGGTTTCCCAAGATCCAGATGAAAGTGATGGTCTTTGGGTTAAATGTTCAGAATGTGCGCAAGTTGCTTATAGAAAAGATTTAATTTCGAATTTTAATGTATGTAGTAATTGCGATCACCATAATAGGATTAATAGCCATGAAAGAATTAAAATAATTTCTGACAAAGATTCCTTTAAAGAGTTTGATAATTCGTTAAGTCCCACTGACCCATTAAAATTTAAGGATAGAAGGTCTTATTCAGACCGAATAAAGGAAAATCAAGATGGGACTGGCCTTAAAGATGGAGTAATAACAGGTTTATGTACCATTAATGCAATGCCTCTGGCTTTAGCTGTAATGGATTTTAGATTTATGGGTGGCTCAATGGGTTCCGTTGTTGGAGAAAAGATTACTAGAATTATTGAGAGGGCAACAATTGAAAACTATCCAATTTTAATCGTATGTGCCTCTGGTGGAGCAAGAATGCAAGAGGGAATGTTAAGCCTTATGCAAATGGCAAAAATATCAGGTGCGCTAAAAAAACATAGAGCTAAAAATCTTCTTTACATGCCTTTATTAACTCATCCAACTACCGGAGGAGTTACTGCTAGTTTTGCAATGTTGGGGGATCTAATATTGGCAGAGCCAAAAGCTCTTATAGGATTTGCAGGTAGAAGAGTAATTGAACAAACTTTAAGAGAAAAATTACCTGATAATTTCCAAACAGCCGAATATCTTTTAGAACATGGATTCGTTGATGTAATCGTAAAAAGGAATGAAATTAAAAGCACTCTGACAAAAATTTTAAAAATCCATGGTGTAAAAGAACTCATTGAAGCAAGTTAAAAAGATGGGAATTATTCTTAATTTTTTTTCTTTATGCTTTATCGTACTAATTCTAATTTTAAATAACTCTGAATTTGCATATGCCGTTAGTAATGTAGATTGGGTACTTTTAAAAGAAAATAATGATGGTAAAGAATGGATTGATATGGGCAGCATTAAGGAAATAAATTCTGGAGAAATAACAGTTTTAACAAAGTTTCTTAGAAATTCGAAAGAAGGAAATAAAGAGCAATTATCTCTTTATGTTATGAGAATTAATTGTAATGACAATACATTTAAGGATACTTCAATTAATGGGATCCCACAGTTTGGTTCAAAGTGGCAAAGTTCAAATAATGATGAGCTTATTGAAGTTGTTATTGAAAAAAGTTGTTCTGAGAGAGTAAATTAATGAATAATAGAAATATTCCTCAAAAATTAAGAATTGCAATTGCCGGCTTAGGTTTTGGGAAAAAAATTCATTTAGAGGCCTTAAAAGAATCAGATTACTTAATTCCAACTGCAATTTATCACTATAAAAAGGAAAAAGGACCATCATTAGAGAAAGAAACTGGTTTAAATTTTTATGATGATTGGGAAAAATTAGTTAAATCTAGAGATATAGACGGTATCATAATTGCTACATCTCCTGAATCTAGATTTAAATTAGCAAAGCAAGCACTAGAGAATAATAAACATCTCTTGTTAGAAAAACCTGTTGCCTTAACTTCCGAAGAAATTGAAGAACTCCAAAGAATATCCTTAATAAATAATTTAAGTGTTTGCGTAGATTTTGAATATAGAGCAGTGCCTCTTTTTCTACAAACCAAGAAAATAATTGACGAGAATATTTTAGGTAAAATTTATTTAATTAAATTAGATTGGTTAATGGGCAGCAGATCAGATCCAAAAAGGGCTTGGAACTGGTATTCATTAAAAGAAAAAGGCGGGGGAGTAATTGGAGCTTTAGGGACTCACGCATTTGATATGTTGAACTGGTTTTTTGGAGAATCGATCAAGGCATCTGCAAAATTATCAACATCAATCAAGGAACGATCATTGCCTAATAAATCCAAGTTATTGGAAGTAACAAGTGAAGATATTTGTATAGCAAACTTTGAAATTAATAATTTCGTGGGCTTACCTATACCATGTCAGGTTTCATTATCCTCGATTTCAAAAAATGGAAGAGGATTTAGTTTAGAAGTTTATGGAAGCGAAGGTTCACTTTTCCTTAGGAGTGAGAACCAAAAAGACTATGTGCATGGTTTTAGTTTAAAATTTTCAAACATAGAAGATAATATTTGTAATCTACCTGCTGATCCTCATTTTAGTTTCAAAAAAACCTGGACTGATGGAAGAATTGCTCCGGTAAAGAGAATTCATGATTTATGGGCAAAGAGTATTAATAATCAAACACCAGTAATCCCTGGATTATCTGAGGGACTAAGAAGTCAAAGAATTTGCGAAGCCATAAGAAAATCATCAGAAACTGGTATTAGTATAAAAATTTAGTGTGTTTAAAAACTTAGTAGTGTTTGCTACTTGACAATGTGTCGAATTTATTTTATTTTTTCTTCATATTCTGGAAAAATCAATTATCCCAAATTTAAAAGAATGGCATTAAATTACTACAAAAATGAGCTTAAAGAAAATGCTCAACTTTTAGCTTCCAAAGGTAAAGGAATATTAGCTGTAGACGAATCAACTAAAACAGTAGGAAAACGATTAGCTGGTATTGGAGTTGAAAATACTGAGGAGAATAGAAAAGCATACAGAGGGATGCTTTTCACAACAGAAGGTCTTGGGAAATATATAAGTGGTGCAATCCTTTTTGAGGAGACACTTTTTCAAGATCACCAAGATGGTGAACCAATGGTGAAAAAACTAAATGATTTGGGAATTATCCCTGGTATTAAGGTTGATAAAGGGCTGAATCCACTTCCTGGAGGAGGAGACGTAGAAACCTTTTGTTCTGGTTTAGATGGATTAGTCGGAAGAGCCGCTAAATATTATGAACAAGGAGCCAGATTTGCAAAATGGAGAGCAGTTCTACAAATAACAAACGATGGTTGCCCTTCAAAATTATCTATTCAAGAGAATGCATGGGGATTAGCTAGATATGCAAGATCTGTACAAGAATCAGGATTAGTCCCAATTATTGAGCCTGAAATCTTAATGGATGGTAATCACACTATTGAAAAAACTGCTCAGGTACAAGAGGAAGTCATTAAACAGGTTTACATAGCTTGTCAGGCTAATGGGGTTTTCCTTGAAGGAACACTCTTAAAACCTTCAATGACAGTAAATGGTGCAGAGTGTGCAACTAAGGCTGATCCTATGAAAGTTGCTGAAATGACTATAAGGACAATGGAAAGATGTGTTCCTGCATCCGTTCCAGGGATTGTTTTCTTATCCGGAGGTTTAAGTGAAGAAGCTGCATCAGTTTATTTAAACAATATGAATACTCTTTACAGAAAAGCTTTGTGGAACGTTTCATTCTCTTACGGAAGAGCTTTACAACACTCTTGCTTAAAAGAATGGAAAGGTAGTGATATAGAAGCCGGTCAGAAAGCTTTAATAGCTAGAGCGCAAGCAAATTCTGAGGCTTCAAAAGGTTCATATGTTGCTGGATCTCAACCTTCATCTGACGAACAGCTATTTGTTGCTGGATACACTTATTAAAGGATTAACTCTTAAATAAAAATACAAAAAAAGACCACAAATACGTGGTCTTTTTTTATTGGGTAATTAAAGACCTCAAAGTATAGAGACCATCTATTCCGCCTATGGATTCATCACATGCTCGTTCAGGATGAGGCATTAATCCTAAAACATTTCCTTTTTCATTAGTTATACCTGCTATGTTATTGATTGAACCATTAGGATTTGTTTTGTATTTCAATGCAATTAAATCATTATCAGTAAGTTTTTTAAGTGTATCTTGATCGCAATGATAACGACCTTCTCCATGAGCTATTGGTAATTTTATATTTTGTGTTTCGTTTAACTTTTGAAACCAACCTCCCTTCGAAGTGATCACATTCAAATCAACATCATCACAAATGAAATTAAGATTTTTATTAGCAACAAGTGCTCCCGGAAGAAAACCTGATTCAGTTAAAATTTGAAATCCATTACATATGCCTAATACACGTCTTCCGCTTTTAACAAAGTCATGTAAAGAATTTATTAATGGAGAGAATCTTGCTATTGCTCCACATCTTAAATAATCACCATAACTAAATCCTCCTGGCAAAACAATTGAATCAACATCATTCAAATCAGATGATTCATGCCATAAGAATTTTGTTTTAATGTCTAAACAACCTTCTAAAGCCCAGGAAACATCACGATCACAATTAGAACCAGGGAAAACGACAATACCAACAGTAAAACTAGCCATTTATAATTTATTTATTGAATATTCATAGTCTTCAATGACTGTATTAGCAAATAATCGATCACATAATAATTCAATTTTTTCTTTAATGTCTTCTTCATTACTTTCGATTTTAACTTCAATCATTTTTCCTATTCTTAAAGATTTAATTCCTGCGACTCCAAGTTTACTGGAAGCAGACTTT
>QBZF01000032.1 GCA_003282425.1 Prochlorococcus sp. AG-335-A05
TCATATTGAGTAGATTTTGTCTACAAAAGGATTTGAACACAACGGAGAGTTTGATCCTGGCTCAGGATGAACGCTGGCGGCGTGCTTAACACATGCAAGTCGAACGAACCTTCGGGTTAGTGGCGGACGGGTGAGTAACGCGTGAGAATCTGCCCTCAGGAGGGGGATAACGGTTGGAAACGACCGCTAATACCCCATATGCCGATAGGTGAAATGAATTTCGCCTGAGGATGAGCTCGCGTCTGATTAGCTTGTTGGTGAGGTAATGGCTCACCAAGGCTTCGATCAGTAGCTGGTCTGAGAGGATGATCAGCCACACTGGGACTGAGACACGGCCCAGACTCCTACGGGAGGCAGCAGTGGGGAATTTTCCGCAATGGGCGAAAGCCTGACGGAGCAACGCCGCGTGAGGGACGAAGGCCTCTGGGCTGTAAACCTCTTTTCTCAAGGAAGAAGATATGACGGTACTTGAGGAATAAGCCACGGCTAATTCCGTGCCAGCAGCCGCGGTAATACGGGAGTGGCAAGCGTTATCCGGAATTATTGGGCGTAAAGCGTCCGCAGGCGGCCTTTCAAGTCTGCTGTTAAAGCGTGGAGCTTAACTCCATTATGGCAGTGGAAACTGATCGGCTTGAGTATGGTAGGGGCAGAGGGAATTCCCGGTGTAGCGGTGAAATGCGTAGATATCGGGAAGAACACCAGTGGCGAAGGCGCTCTGCTGGGCCATTACTGACGCTCATGGACGAAAGCCAGGGGAGCGAAAGGGATTAGATACCCCTGTAGTCCTGGCCGTAAACGATGAACACTAGGTGTCGGGGGAATCGACCCCTTCGGTGTCGTAGCTAACGCGTTAAGTGTTCCGCCTGGGGAGTACGCACGCAAGTGTGAAACTCAAAGGAATTGACGGGGGCCCGCACAAGCGGTGGAGTATGTGGTTTAATTCGATGCAACGCGAAGAACCTTACCAGGGTTTGACATCCTGAGAACCTCTTAGAAATTTGAGGGTGCCTTCGGGAATTCAGTGACAGGTGGTGCATGGCTGTCGTCAGCTCGTGTCGTGAGATGTTGGGTTAAGTCCCGCAACGAGCGCAACCCACGTTTTTAGTTGCCAGCATTTAGTTGGGCACTCTAGAAAGACCGCCGGTGATAAACCGGAGGAAGGTGTGGATGACGTCAAGTCATCATGCCCCTTACACCCTGGGCTACACACGTACTACAATGCTACGGACAAAGGGCAGCAAACTCGCGAGAGCTAGCAAATCCCATAAACCGTGGCTCAGTTCAGATCGTAGGCTGCAACTCGCCTACGTGAAGTAGGAATCGCTAGTAATCGCAGGTCAGCATACTGCGGTGAATACGTTCCCGGGCCTTGTACACACCGCCCGTCACACCATGGAAGTTGGCCATGCCCGAAGTCGTTACTCCAACCCTTGTGGAGGAGGACGCCGAAGGTGGGGCTAATGACTGGGGTGAAGTCGTAACAAGGTAGCCGTACCGGAAGGTGCGGCTGGATCACCTCCTAACAGGGAGACAACAAAATGTAAATATTAATTTTGTCACCTTAGGTCGATCGGTATCTCAGATTCTTTTTTTTAAGAATTTCAGTTTCTAAGTTTTTTCTAGGTCACACCCATCACTTTTTCCTGGGCCATTAGCTCAGGTGGTTAGAGCGCACCCCTGATAAGGGTGAGGTCCCTGGTTCAAGTCCAGGATGGCCCATATCTCTATGTTGGGGGTATAGCTCAGTTGGTAGAGCGCCTGCTTTGCAAGCAGGATGTCAGCGGTTCGAGTCCGCTTACCTCCACTGAATACCACCTCTTACGTGTATTTAAAGAGGGAAATTGTTTTGAGTCGTGTCCTAATATGCTCTGAGCGAATCTAGCTTCCTATTTTATTCAATAAATAAGATGCTGGACTCATTGAATTTTTTTCATTGTTTTCAGAGAACCTTGACAACTGCATAGATTATTTTTGAAGACAATAAGCATCTTTAATGATGCAGATTTATTATTTGTGCTTATGCATTTAATAACAATTCTATTAAGCTGATGCTTCAATTATTGAAGTTATTGGTCAAGCTACAAAGGGCTCACGGAGGATACCTAGGCACACAGAGGCGATGAAGGACGTGGTTACCTGCGATAAGTCTCGGGGAGTTGGAAGCACACTTTGATCCGGGAATTTCCGAATGGGGCAACCCCTTGAACGACCAACTGAATATATAGGTTGGTGCGAGCTAACCCAGCGAACTGAAACATCTTAGTAGCTGGAGGAAGAGAAAGTAAATAACGACTCCCTCAGTAGCGGCGAGCGAACGGGGAATAGCCCAAACCGATAGTCTTGACTATCGGGGTTGTGGGACAGCAATATGGATCAACAATTCTAGAAGAAACGTTTGAATGGCGTGCCATAGAGGGTGAAAGCCCCGTAATTGAAAGATGAGTTGACCTAGCTGTATCCCGAGTAGCACGGAGCACGTGGAATTCCGTGTGAATCTGCGAGGACCACCTCGTAAGGCTAAGTACTACTGTGTGACCGATAGTGAAACAGTACCGCGAGGGAAAGGTGAAAAGAACCCCGGGAGGGGAGTGAAATAGAACATGAAACCGTGAGCTTACAAGCAATGGGAGCCCGACTAATCGGGTGACCGTGTGCCTGTTGAAGAATGAGCCGGCGACTTATAGGCACTGGCGGGTTAAACCGGAAATGGTGGAGCCACAGCGAAAGCGAGTCTTAATAGGGCGTTTGTCAGTGTTTATAGACCCGAACCCTGGTGATCTAACCATGGCCAGGATGAAGCTTGGGTGATACCAAGTGGAGGTCCGAACCGACTGAAGTTGAAAATTCAGCGGATGAGCTGTGGTTAGGGGTGAAATGCCAATCGAACCAGGAGCTAGCTGGTTCTCCCCGAAATACGTTGAGGCGTAGCGTCTAGTGCTCCAGCAGGGGGGTAAAGCAACCATTTCGGTGCGGGCTGCGAAAGCGGTACCTAATCGATATGAACTCTGAATACCCTGTGTGTAACTAGGCAGTCAGACTGTGGGGGATAAGCTCCATAGTCAAGAGGGAAACAGCCCAGACCGCCAGCTAAGGTCCCAAAATTAACGCTAAGTGATAAAGGAGGTGGGATTGCCCAGACAACCAGGAGGTTTGCCTAGAAGCAGCCATCCTCAAAGGAGTGCGTAATAGCTCACTGGTCGAGCGATCCTGCGCCGAAAATGAATGGGGCTAAGCGTTATACCGAAGCTGCGGATAAATTTATTTATGGTAGGGGAGCGTTCTATGTTGGGTGAAGCGTTAGCGTAAGCGGACGTGGACGGCATAGAAGTGAGAATGTCGGCTTGAGTAGCGAAAACATGGGTGAGAATCCCATGCCCCGAAACCCTAAGGGTTCCTCCGGCAGGCTCGTCCGCGGAGGGTTAGTCTGGACCTAAGGCGAGGCCGAAAGGCGTAGTCGATGGATAACAGGTCAATATTCCTGTACCAGTTATGTTTTGGGAAGGGGGACGGAGAAGGCTAGCCAGGCCAGATGTTGGTTACTGGTTCAAGCGTTCAAGGCTTTGAGAGATGGAGAAAACATCTTGAGCTAAGGCGTGAGTACGAGCTGCTACGGCAGCGAAGTTGGTGATGTCATGCTTCCAAGAAAAGCCCTATACCCGTTAAGACATAAATGCCAGTACCCGAAACCGACACAGGTGGGGTGGTAGAGAATACCGAGGGGCGCGAGATAACTCTCTCTAAGGAACTCGGCAAAATGGCCCCGTAACTTCGGGAGAAGGGGTGCCAGCGAGAGCTGGTCGCAGTGAAGAGGCGCAAGCGACTGTTTACCAAAAACACAGGTCTCCGCTAAGTCGCAAGACGATGTATGGGGGCTGACACCTGCCCAGTGCCGGAAGGTTAAGGAAGCTGGTTAGCTTTTAGCAAAGCTGGCGACTGAAGCCCCGGTGAACGGCGGCCGTAACTATAACGGTCCTAAGGTAGCGAAATTCCTTGTCGGGTAAGTTCCGACCCGCACGAAAGGTGTAACGATTTGCGCGCTGTCTCGGAGAGAGGCTCGGCGAAATAGAATTGTCTGTGAAGATGCGGACTACATACACCCGGACAGAAAGACCCTATGAAGCTTTACTGTAGTTTGATATTGTGCTCGGGCTCTAATTGCGCAGAATAGGTGGGAGACGTTGAAATAGTACTTGTGGGTATTATTGAGTCATCGGTGAGATACCACTCTATTAGAGCTAGGGTTCTAACGCTTACCCGTTATCCGGGGAGCGGACAGTATCTGATGGGCAGTTTGACTGGGGCGGTCGCCTCCTAAAAGGTAACGGAGGCGCACAAAGGTTCCCTCAGGCTGGTTGGAAATCAGTCGTTGAGTGCAAAAGCAGAAGGGAGCTTGACTGTGAGACCTACAAGTCGAACAGGGACGAAAGTCGGTTTTAGTGATCCGACGGTTCTGCGTGGAAGGGCCGTCGCTCAACGGATAAAAGTTACTCTAGGGATAACAGGCTGATCTCCCCCAAGAGTTCACATCGACGGGGAGGTTTGGCACCTCGATGTCGGCTCATCGCAACCTGGGGCTGAAGTCGGTCCCAAGGGTTGGGCTGTTCGCCCATTAAAGCGGTACGCGAGCTGGGTTCAGAACGTCGTGAGACAGTTCGGTCCATATCCGGTGTATGCGCAGGAATATTGAGAGGATTTCTCCCTAGTACGAGAGGACCGGGAGGAACGCACCTCTGGTGTGCCAGTTATCGTGCCAACGGTAAATGCTGGGTAGCCATGTGCGGAGTGGATAACCGCTGAAAGCATCTAAGTGGGAAGCCCACCTCAAGATGAGTATTGCCATGGCTTAAGCCAGTAAGGTCACGGGAAGAACACCCGTTGATAGGCTCTACGTGGAAGCTTGGTAACAAGTGCAGCGGAGGAGTACTAATAGACCGAGGGCTTGACCAAATAAACTTAATTTATTGTCTTCAATTTACATTTTTCTATGCAGTTCTCAAGGTTCACACTATCCTGGTGTTCATGGCGATGTGGAACCACTCCGATCCATCTCGAACTCGGTTGTGAAACGCATCAGCGGCGAAAATATTTAGGGGGTAGCCCCTTGAGAAAATAGCTCAATGCCAGGTAAAAATTTTAAAGGGTTTACTTTTTTCAAAGTAAGCCCTTTTTTACTTCTGACATTTACGACACCAATGTGTACTTCTTCCTGAGATTTTCTTTCTCTCAATTAAATTTTTGCATTGACGACATTTTTTACCAGTTCTTCTATAAACATTGGTTTGTAATCCAAAATTGCCATTGTCACCCTCTAAGTCTCTAAAGTCACTAAAGGTTGTTCCCCCGGCACCAATACTTTTTTTTAAAACGTCGATGACAGCTGTTCTAAGTCTTTTTATTTCATTTTTATTAATTGTTCTAGCCTCTCTGAAAGGCGATATACCTGCAGAGTATAGACTCTCATCTGCATATATATTCCCTATCCCAGCAATAATTGTTTGATCTAATAAAATAGTTTTTATAGATTTTGTTTTGTTTGAAATTACTTTTGTTAGATAATTTACATTAAAATTTTCAGAAAAGGGCTCAGGCCCTAATGTTCCTAATCCCTTAATAATACTATTAGGCGATAATCCGTTTCTAACCCACCACATTTGACCAAAACTCCTTACATCAATATATCTAAGTTCATTATTATGATTATCAAACAGCCTTATTCTGGTATGTTTACAAGGATTAGTAAGAGTATTATTGAAAGTGAAATAACCAGTCATCCTTAAATGAACGACGAGAACACCATTTTCTTCAAGTGTTAATTCATTTGGATCAATATTATTACTAACATTTTTCTTTAATTCCGCGATTAAATATTTTCCTCTTCTATCCCATTTATACAACAGTGAATTTTGAAGACCCTCAATAAAGTCTTTTTTATCAATGGGATACGCAACAGTTGACTCTCTACAGATTTCAACTCTTTTGATAATAAAATTCTTGAGTTTTTGTTCTAAACCTCTTCTAACAGTCTCAACTTCAGGTAACTCAGGCAAATTTTTAAATTTTTTCTAATTCAACTTCAGCAAAGTTATTTGTTACGTTTCCACCGTCAGTCCCACTGATTCCGTAAAAATTAACTCTATCAAATTTAACTGTGACATTGTACTTAATCCCTGATTTATCGATAGAAGCCACCTTCCCTGTATCGTTATACCAATAAGATTCCTTTCTCTTAATACGAACAAAATCGCCTCTTGCAATTGTCATAAATTTGAATTTCACTAGTAAAACAATACCTCAAAAGGGATATCTAAAGAAAAATTATTCACAGATATTAATCAAAGCAATTAACAGAA
>QBZF01000033.1 GCA_003282425.1 Prochlorococcus sp. AG-335-A05
CAGAACCATTTTCTTTAGCAGATTGTAAGGCTATTTTTGAAGCTCCAACCCTATTCATTTGTCCAGCTCCGATGCCAAGAGTTTGTTGATCTTTTGCAATCACAATGGCATTTGATTTAACGTGTTTGCAAATTTTCCAGGCAAAACTCAAATCTAAATAATCCTGATTACTTGGAATTTTTTTAGTAACTGAAATCCAACTTTCAGTTTTTTCTTTACTATTATCAGTGTCTTGAATGAGTAATCCTCCCATTATTGATTTAGTAAAAGTTTGGTTATCTTTTGGGATTTGATCTTTGGAAAACCTTAAAATTCTTAAATTCTTTTTGATTTTTAAAATTTCTAAAGCCTCTGCATCAAAAGATGGAGCCACGACACATTCTAAGAAAATATTTTTGAGGTTTATTGCGGTTTCACTATCTACATTTGAATTAAAAGCAACTATTCCTCCAAATGCACTAACTGAGTCACATTTCAAAGCATTCAAAAATGCTTGAGAGGCTGTATTACTTATAGAAGCACCACAAGGATTATTGTGCTTTAAAATAACAGATGCAAATGTGTCTTTTGTAGGTTCATCTTTTTCTTCATAGCCAAATTCTAAAACTGTTGAAAGTGCCGACTCAAGATCCAATAGATTGTTATAACTTAACTCCTTCCCTTGTAACTGTTCTGCTGAGTTCCATCCAATATTATTTAAACCATACCAAAAAGCTTTTTGATGAGGATTCTCCCCATATCTTAAGGTTTTGATTAGTGGATAAGATTCAATATATATGGAAGATTGTAAACCTCTTTCTTTTCTTATCCAATTAGATATCGCAGTATCATAGTCAGCTGTATGTTGAAAAGCTTCAAGTGCTAATTTTGCTTTATATGTTTCTTTTAACTCCCCTTTTTTACTCTCTTCAAGAAATTCTTGATATTGACTAGGATCGACTAAAACGGAAACGTCTTTATGATTTTTAGCCGCAGAGCGAATCATTGATGGTCCTCCGATGTCAATATTTTCAATAGCATCTTCCCATTTAGATCCCTTCTCAACAGTTTTCTTAAAAGGATATAAATTGACAACTACTAATTCAATAAGTTCAAGATCGTAAGCTTCTATATCTTTTTTATGTTCCTCATCTGTTCTTTTAGCTAATATTCCTCCGTGAATTTTCGGATGTAAAGTTTTAACTCTTCCACCAAGTATTTCTGGAGAATTAGTAAAATCTGCGACTTTAATAACTGGAATTTTTGCCTCCATTAGATGTTTAGCAGTACCTCCACTTGATAGAATTTTATAATTAAATTTTTCTGCCAATTCTTTACAAAATGGGATTATATTTTTTTTATCTGAGACACTTACTAGGGCTAATGGTGACATTATTGAAAAGTTTACTTACTTAAGAATATAAACATGAAATATGATATTGATCATGAATTTGTCGGGATTAGTTCTCAAACCGCAACTCATAGAATAATTTTGCTACATGGCTGGGGAGCCGATGCAGATGACCTTTTAACGCTTGGAAAGGAAATTATAGAAAAAATAAATCTTGATTTTGAGGTAATTTCTTTGAGGGCTTCTGGATTACATCCAAGTGGTCAGGGAAGACAGTGGTATCAATTATACCCTCATGATTGGGAGGGGGCTGAGGTTGAAGTAAATAAACTTTTAGGTACATTAAAAAAATTTGATACTGATCAGATTGCAATAGGAAAAACAATTTTGTTAGGTTTTTCTCAGGGGGCAGCTATGGCAATTGATGCAGGATTTAAATTAAAATTAGGACTAATTGTTGCTTGTAGTGGTTATCCCCACCCAAACTGGACTCCAGGAGAAAAATACCCACCATTGATTGTTAGTCATGGTTTATTTGATGACGTGGTGCCTATAGATGCTTCAAGAATTATTCATGAAACTGTAAAAAGTAAGTCTTCTAAATTTTGCGAATTAATAGAATTTGATGGATCCCATCAAATTGATCCAAATTTAATTGATATTATAAGATCAAATATAAATAATATTTTTTAAACGAAAGCATATTCGTATTCTTCAATCTCTTCCCAATCATCTGCAGTAAGTTCTAGACCTTCAAATATTTTTTCTTCACCAATTCCCTCAACTACGACTTTTAGTGATGGAAATAGAAAATGATTTTCTTCAGCATATTGGGCGCTAAATAAACCTTTTTCACCCCAAAAAAACCTATCAGTGGTATGTTCATTTCTTCGAACATTGAAAACTGAAGGGGCAGACAAAGCATTCTCAGCTATAAATCTTCTTGCAGCTGTAACTGGTTTATGTTTGCCAGTTTCGATATGATAAACAGGTACATGTGCCATTACTCTTTGGCCAGCCAACCTTCTTCTGCTGATTCTTTTTCTCTTTTTTGACATTGATTGGTACTCCAAGAATTATTAATGAGATTAGTCTTATTTACTTTTACTAATCTTATATCTGTGATTTTGAATTCACTTAAATTACATAGAGGACCCATCAACCCCTGATGTAGCTTAAAATATGATTAAATGTTCATATTTAAGGCTGGCTAAAGTCAGACCTCTTTATATATCTTAATACTTTTTTCATATTTTACAAGTCCCTTTTCAGATTTTTTTTTAAATTTCACTAATTATGAAGCTCTCAAAAAAATTTGAAGAATTAATCATAAAACAGCTAGAGAGCTTTGGTTGCTCAATGGGAGTGACTCATTTGGTTATATATCTTGCTTCAACTGAGCAAGGAACTAAAGCATCTTTTGAAATGATTGGTCAATGGCCACAAATTGATAGGCTTCTGATATCAGTTGAAGATGATCCTTCACTAAAAGTTTCTTCTCCTAATAGAAGATGGTACCCGCTTCAAGAAAACGATATCCTACTTGGTGTCCTTAGGGTAGAAACTGATTTAAAAGAAGGGAATTGGCCAGTATCTCTTGACTCTAGATTAAAAGCACTTTCACTATCTTTGGGTAAATGCGTTTCTATCGAATTAGAACGTCAAAATAAAAATGAAGAAATTAATTATTTAAAAAATCAGGTCAATGTCATAATCCATCAATTAAGGAATCCATTGGCTGCTCTTAGGACATATGCAAAATTACTAATAAAAAGACTTGGTTCAGATGATGACTCTATTGAAATAGTCCAACGCATGATAACAGAGCAAAAACAAATTAATAATTATATGGACTCTTTTGCGCAATTAAATTCACCTATTCAACTTCCTCTAGAAATTGGAGAGGAAAGATTATTATTACCACCAAATTTAGATAACAAAAAGCTAATAACTGTTCAGAGTTTATTGAGGCCAATTTTAGAAAGGGGTCAAGCTAATGCGAACTTAGAGAATAGAGATTGGACGGAACCTTCTCTTTGGCCAGATTGGACTTTATCGCCATTAAAGGCTAAATATGCTGTTATTGCTGAAATTGTGGCTAATTTACTGGAAAATGCGTTTAAATACGCCCAAAAAGATGCTGAGATTGGACTCACCATTATGAGTAAAGGTCTTTGCATATTTGATGATGGTAAAAAAATAACCAAAATTGAAAATGAGAAAATTTTTCAAAAAGGCTTTCGAGGATCTGCGGCTAAGAAGAAGGATGGTACTGGTGTTGGACTCTTTCTAGCGAGGAAATTAGCAAACCAAATTGGAGGAGAGTTGAGATTGCTTGAAAACTCCTCAATTAATGATGAAAAGGAGTTAAAAAGTCTTAAGAAGAAGAATATTTTCTATTTAGAACTTCCTATAAAAGAATTGCATTCATAAATAACATTGCAGTTTCGACTAGTACAACACTCGCACCGCAGGCATCTCCATTGAAGCCTCCAATTTTATTCCCAAGTATGTTTGGGATAGAATAACTTAAAAAAATACCAATTAAAATTAAAAATAAAAATTTAATTAATATTGCTTTGGATGTAATTGAAACAAATTGGTATGCGATGTAAATTAAAAGAAAAACAATGGAAATCAAAGATTCTTTTTTAAATCCATTCCAAAACTTTTTGTGACTAATAGATTTTTTCTTATAACTCATATATTTAAACTTTTCTATAAAAAATAAATTTGAAAATCTTCCCCAAAATAAGCATATTGGCAAAACAATAATTATTTGGTTTTGAATTTTGAGTATGCAAGCAATCTGAATTAAAGTTACGAAAAATAAAGATTGAACGCCAAAGGATCCAACTTTACTATCTTTCATAGCTTTTAAACGTTTCTTTTTACCCGCAAAAATACCATCGAAAGTATCCATTAAACCATCTAGGTGAAGACCCCCTGTAATTAAATATCCTGAAGCCAAACAGATTAAAGCAGATGCATAAATAGACCAAGAGTTTATGCTTAAGAAAATAAAAATATAACTCTGTATTGTTCCAATAAAAAATCCCAAAAGGGGCGCAAATTGTGCAATATTTTTAAATTCGGGATTAATTAAAGGTATCTTTGGAAATGTCGTATAGAAAATCCAAGATCCGGCCAAATTTTTTATTAAATATTTTTTGATGAGATAAAAATAGATTCAATATTAAATAATAGAGTAGATTAATAAAAAAGGATCAAAAAATTTTATAAATTATCGTGTTTGAATTTGAAATTAAATCGAATTGTAGTAATACAGAGGCAAGAACTGGTATATTTCATACCCCAAATGGTCAGGTAAACACTCCAAGATTTATGCCTGTGGGTACTTTGGCAACGGTTAAAGGCATTTCATCTAAGCAATTAATCTCTACAGGATCAGAAATGATTCTTTCAAATACCTTCCATCTTCATCTGCAACCTGGAGAAAAACTAGTTAAAGAATCTGGTGGTATACATAATTTTATGAATTGGGATAAGCCTATTCTTACTGATTCAGGTGGATATCAAGTTTTTAGTTTGGCCAAATTAAATAATATTTCTGATAAAGGTGTGGAATTTAAAAATCCAAGAGATGGTAGTCAAGTATTTTTATCACCTGAAAAAGTAATGCAGATTCAAATGGATCTTGGTTCTGATGTTGCTATGGCTTTTGATCATTGTCCTCCGCACACAGCTAACGAAAATGATATTGAGGACTCTTTAAAAAGAACTCATTCATGGTTGAAAAAATGTGTTGAGATTCATCAGAAATCAAATCAAGCATTATTTGGAATAGTTCAAGGTGGTAAGTATCCAAGATTAAGAGAATATAGCGCAAAATTTACAAGTTCTTTTGATCTGCCAGGAATAGCGGTAGGAGGTGTCAGTGTTGGAGAGGCAGTCGCAGAAATACATAGTGTAATTAATTACGTCCCGAAATTCTTACCAATAAATAAACCAAGATATTTAATGGGAATTGGCTCTCTAAGAGAAATTTCTTTAGCTGTTGCAAAAGGATTCGATATATTTGACTGTGTTTTGCCTACAAGACTGGGAAGACATGGGACTGCATTCTTTAATGATGAAAGATTGAATTTGCGAAATGCTCGATTTAAAAATGATTTTTCTCCAATCGATAAAACTTGTAAATGTGAAACTTGTAAATCTTATTCTCGTGCATACTTGCATCATCTAGTTAGAAATGATGAAATATTAGGCCTAACGCTTATAAGCTTACATAATATTTCTCATTTGATACGATTTACCAATGCAATTTCTAAAGCAAT
>QBZF01000034.1 GCA_003282425.1 Prochlorococcus sp. AG-335-A05
CCGTGAATTGCATGGGATCTTCCTATCATTAAAGTATTTTTATGCTGTCTCGCTAATGATCTGACCTGATTTTCTAGTTTTTGAATTTCCTCTAATAACAATTCGCAAGAATCTTTTAGCTGTAACGATAGGCCAGTATCAAGGACATCACTGCTAGTCATTCCAACATGAATGTATCTTCCGGAATCTCCAACATATTCATTGATATTTGTTAGAAATGCAATTACATCATGTTTTACTTCTTTCTCAATTTCTTTAATTCTTGATTCTTCAAATTTTGCATTTAAACGAATCTCTTTTAACGCAGCTTCAGGCATTTTCCCAAGAGAACAATTTGCTTCGCATGCTGCAATTTCAACTTTAAGCCAACTCTGGAATTTTGCATTTTCAGTCCAGATTCTTCCCATTTCGGGTAATGTGTAACGCTCAATCACAATTTTTAAACATCTTCAATTTAAACTTTATAACTAAAATCTCATAATTGCTCTATACGTAAAAGATCTACTTGCCATTGAACATATTTGAATAAGAATTTTTGTCATATATAAAAGCTTTTGTATTTGTAAATGTCAATTCATTTTGAAAAATGTCTAAATCTTAGGATTGTATTATCTTTATAAATACTAGGTATTTTGTTTTTAATAAAATTTTAAATTAGTATAATGTTTCAAAAATATAATCTGAAAATAGCCAGTAATTATTTATTAAAGTTGCCTTTTTAGAGTAAATGATTAAAAAAAGTAGGTTAGATCTTTATCTTCTTTACAAAGGTTTATGTGAGACTCGTCAGAAAGCACAGGGTCTAATTCTTGCAGGAAAGGTTAAAAATATCAATGGTAAGATCTTTGATAAGCCTGGCCAACAAGTTTTAATAGGAACTGAATTTATTATTGAATCTGAACCTCAATTTGTATCGAGAGGAGGAGAAAAATTACTGGAGGCAATCAAAAAACTAAAGATTAATGTGAAAGATAGAGTTTGTATAGATGCAGGAATTTCTACTGGAGGATTTACTGATTGTTTGTTGCAAAACGGGGCGAAAATGGTTTATGGGATAGATGTAGGTTATGGACAAACGGCTTGGAAAATAAGGAAAAATCCAAAAGTGAAACTCTTTGAAAGATCAAATATTAGAAATTTAAAGCCATTAGATATTTATTCTGAAGAAAGTTTATTACCAAATTTTGTTGTAGCGGATTTATCTTTTATTTCACTAAAGTTAGTTTTTCAACCTATTAATAATTTATTATCAGGAGATCTTATAGAGGGAATATTTCTTATTAAACCCCAATTTGAGGTAGGGAAAGATCGAGTAAGTAAAGGAGGAGTTGTAAGAAAGGCTGAATATCATATTGAGGCTATTGAGTCAGTTATTAATGCAGCAGAAAAATTGCAATGGAATATCCAAGGTCTAGTAGCTTCGCCATTAGTTGGGCCTGCAGGAAATCATGAATATCTAGCTTGGATGTCTAAGATTGGGATGTCTAATGCAAAAATTGATATTAATTTTATAGAAAATTTAGTACAAGAAACTCTTTAACTAAAGCGCTTCTTCATCGGTATCTCCAGTTCTAATTCTTACGACAGAATCAATTGATGATATAAATATTTTTCCATCTCCAATTTCTCCAGTTTTTGCAGCTTCTGCAATTGCATCTATTACTGAACTAACTTTTTCATTTTCTACCACAACTTCTACTTTAAGTTTCTGAAGAAATTCAACTGTAAATTCTGAACCTCTGTACCTTTCTACTTGGCCTTTTTGTCTTCCAAATCCCCTGACTTCACTTACAGTCATCCCAACAATTCCAGAATTTACTAATGCAATTTTTACATCTTCCAATTTAAATGGACGTATGATTGCCTCAATTTTCTTCATGTTGTTCTCTTGAATAATTTAATATTAATTCTTTTTCTGAAAAACATCTAGCATTGAAACTCCAGAAAATGATTTAATCTTTAGACCCGCGCTTATTGCATCTTTAACTAGTAACTTAGAGTTTTCTTTTGAAATTATTACTTGATTATTTGATAATGCCTCCCATTGAGTATTTTCAAAATGGGTCTGGAGCCATAACATTCCAATCACACTAGTGGGCTTTAGAGATTTATTTAAATTATTGTCTATATTTACCAAACAGATGTCCATAACTTTTTTGAAACTAAATACATATAAACCTTTTTAATGACACTAGGATTGTTGCTGTTGATACAAAATTAAGTTTTATATCCTTTGACTTATTGATTTGTAATACTTAAGTATATTTTTAATTTTTTGCGAATTATTAGCTTTTTATATATTTTTAGTGAAGGTATTTTTGAAAAAAATGAGCACATCTAATTTACATGATTCTACTGATAAGCCTTTATATGGAGAAAGGATAATAGAAGAATCAAATATAATTTGTTTTGAAAATCCAAATAAAAAAAGAATCTATGAAATTTCAATAGAATTACCTGAATTTACTTGTAAGTGCCCATTTTCGGGGTACCCAGATTTTGCAAAATTAAACATCTTCTATCAGCCAAATATGAAAGTATATGAGTTGAAATCCTTAAAACTTTATATTAATAGCTTTAGAGATCTCAAAATATCACATGAAGAAGTGGTTAACAGAATTATGGATGATCTTTTAAATGCAGCTTCGCCTCACTGGATTCATTTAAATGCTGATTTTAATCCTAGAGGAAACGTCTCCATGAAATTAGATATTTATAGTGGACAGAAAAGAAATTAATTATTCTTGATCTCATCTGATAATTTTAGAAATTCCTTTTTAAAACCTAAAAGATTTCTATTACTCAAGCCACCAATAAATAATTTATTTGTATTTTCATTAAATAAAATCCATATTTGGTTTGTGGGAATAAGACTTAAAATTGTTCCCAGAATTATTAAAGTAAAGGATAAATAAATAAATGGAATTGAAGGATCATTTTTAATAATTAAACCACTACTTGGAATTATTTTTTTTAAAGAAAGTTTTGAAGAATTAATTTCTAATGGATTATTGTTTAAATAAACAAAATTTTCAGAAAAATCTTCAATATTTGAGACTTTAAGTGGACCATTTTCATTATCAATAGTTAAAAGATAATTTTTTTTATTATCTCTACCCAATTCAATTAAAAGCCCCCATATTTGATCTCCTATCTCAGGAATAGGCTTTAGTTGGAGTTGATAAAGAACAGTATCAATTTCCACAACAATATTTGAAACAGACCAATCCGCTTGATAAATAGTTAAACCTTTGAATCTGATAGGTTGATTTACTTGAGTTGTTTTTATTTCATTCAAATTTTGTTGTTTCGAAAAAAATTCTAAATTTGAAATAAATTGCTTTGGTTTCCCATCACTTTCACGTTCAATAAAAAAGTTTTTTAATTTTATTTTCACTTTTGAATTTGTACTCTCATTTATTAAATCTAAACTTTCTCCTAATCTCAAATATTGTTCTTTAGATTGGCTACTGAAATTACCGTATGCAGAACCAATCAGTAGAATAATTAAACCTATGTGTACGATTATAGGTCCAAGTTTTCCTACTAAGCCTTTTCTTGCCGATAAGCGATTTTCAAATTTGGAAATGCTCCAACCTTTTTTTCTAAGTAAAGAATCAGCTTTTAAAATGTAATCTGCATTTTGGATTATTTCGTAATTAGTTAATAATTCGAGTTTGTAGAATTTTTTTTCATCTTTATAGTCAGTCCATTTTAATGCTGCTTTTAAAGACGGTATTTGCCTCCTAAAGCTGCAAGCTGCAAGAGAAATACAAAGTAGTATTAATGAAAACAAAAACCAATTACTTGTATAAATGTGATCTAATTGGAGTCTTATAACTTGAGATCCATCAATAAATCCAAATATTGGCGTTTCATTGTAGAAATCAATATACTGTTGTTGATCATTTCCTTGAGGTATAAACGTTCCAACTCCACTTGAAATGGCAATGAAAATCATTAATAGTATTGCAAATCTTAAACTTGATATCTTTAGAATAAATTTCTTAAAAATAAGCATTTAAATCCAATTTGAAATTAAATTTAGAATCCCTAGAGAAACTAAAAATACCCCACTTAAAGTAGGAATGATTTGACTATATTTTCTGAGTTCTAGAAACTGCTTTAAGTTTTCAGTTGTCGCTCCTGCAAGGATTAATGGTGTTACTTGACCAAGGCCAAAGAAGAATAAAAAAATTATTGAAATTGCAGGGTTTTTTGCTTGTGAAACCCATGCTAAGAGTGTAGCCAGTACTGGTGTAATACAAGGTGAAGAGGCAAGACCAAAAGCTCCACCTATTACAAAAGGAGTAATTATAGAAGGCATCTTATCTTCCATAAATTGGAAATCTGGCCCATTAGGTAATTGGAATTTTAAAATTCCTAATAAGTTTAAGCCCATAATAATTGCTATTAAAGCTACTAAAGATGCGTAGTAAGAGGGCAACTGTCCATATATTTTTCCTAAGAATCCGCTCAAGGCACCCAATGTAATAAGGGAAAAAATTACTCCTCCAGAAAAACTAATAAGTTTAAACTTATTATTCTTAGTTCCACCCACATAAGCAATTGTAATTGGTAGTAAAGATAAAGAACATGGACCAAGACTTGTTAAAAGGCCTGCAGTAAAAACTAAAAATATAGTAAGTGGGCCTGGATTATTAAGCCCTTGCTCCATAAGTAAATTACCCTTTTGAGCTAATTCTGAAATAAATAAATTAATTGAGGCGATGACAGGAATTTAAATCCTCTAAATTCTAACTAATGAAGAGACTTTCGCGCACTAATCATGCCTACATAACCAGTTGCTTCCAGTGAACACCTTAACAACATTCCGATCACAAAAAATGAGGATAATAAGGAATTTCCTCCGTAACTTACAAAAGGTAATGGTAACCCAGTTGTGGGCATTGTTCCTGTTGCCACAGCTATATGCATTATGGATTGACCTATAAGTAAGGTTACGCATCCAATAGCAACTAACTTTGTATAGTTATTCCTACACTTTATTGCGATTCTTAAGCTTACATAAGAAAAAAGAACTAAAAAGCCCAACAATAATGTTGATCCTAATAAACCAAATTCCTCTGCAAAAATAGCAAAAATGAAATCTGTGCTTTGAATTGGTAAATATTGTAATTTTTGTGTAGAAAGGCCAAATCCTTGTCCAAATAATCCTCCTGAACCTATCGCTAGTAAACTCTGAATTAATTGATAGCCATTACCCTCTGCATCTTTCCAAGGATCTATGAATGATATGACTCTTAGCTTTTGATACTCATTACTCAAAATACTAATACAACCACTTAAAACTCCTAATGAAGCTACTGATAAGAGTGAACTGAATTTAACTCCCCCACATAAACCCATCACCCAAAAAAGAATTCCTGTTAAACCT
>QBZF01000035.1 GCA_003282425.1 Prochlorococcus sp. AG-335-A05
TTTTTGAGGCACCAAGTAATTTTCTTACTGTTTTTATATCGAGGTCGTCTTGACCAAGATGAACACCATCTGCCTTTGATGCCAATGCTATGTCTACTCTGTCATTTACGATGAATAAAGAATTATATTTTTTACATAAGTTATTTATTTCAATTGCCTCTTTGAGATGGTCTTTATCATTACCTTCTTTAAATCGATGCTGAATTATTTTTACCCCTCCTAACAATATTTTTTCAATTATTTCTAATAAGTTTTCTCTTGGGTCTGTTATTGAATATAAATTGTTTTTACTAATTATTGATTGTGCTCTCTTACGAGTATTGAATTTTAATATTTCTATTTCTAAAGTGTAAATTTCATATCTAATCTCGGAAGCTATTTTAGAAAGTTTAGGATTACGAATCCTTGAAAATTCTTCAATAACTCGTAGCGCTTCTTGAACTCTTGCAGAATTAGAGCTTATTATTCTAGAGGAATTATTCCTGTTGATTTGTTCAACATGAGATAATCCTTTGCATTGATCTTCAATATGGTTTCTTGATAATTTATAAATTTCTAAATGATTTTTACCTAATATTTGTCGGAAGTTTTTTATTCTTATAACAAAATCTTCATTACCCAAGCCAAATCTGGCCCAGTCCTCCAAAACCCTCAGACCTTCTCTTGCTCTATCTAAATTAGCGTCAATAATTTGAGATATTCGTAAATCTTCAGGTTGAATTATGTTTGGGTTTTTCATATTGAAATTTATTTATTATGCTTACAAAGAATTTTTAATGCATTTTCTATGTCTTTTGTAATTTGATTAGAGAGTTGATCAATATTTTGAAACTTGATTTGAGACCTTAGCTTCTCAATAGGTTCTACTGATAAATTCAGCCCATATAGGTTGATATCTTTATTAATTAAATGAACTTCAACAGCAGATGGCAAGAGAGGATCAATAGTTGGTTGAGAACCAAGATTCATAACAGAGGCAATTTTATTGGAAGAATTATTTATGGTAGACCATGCTGCATAGACTCCTTCACCAGGTAAAAATTTTCTTCCATCTATTTCAAGATTTGCTGTAGGAAATCCTAGGCTCTTTCCAATACCTTTTCCTTCAACTACTTTTCCTTTAAAACTGTATGGCCTATTAAGTATTTTAAAAGCATTCTTTAAATCACTTTTTTGTAATAAATCTCTTACTCTGCTGCTGCTAATTCTTCCTTCATTATCCTCTAAAATTGAAATGATTTTTAGTTTTATATCCAAATCTTTAGTGGCGAGTTTAATTGTATTAATATCTCCACTTCTTTTAAAGCCAAATCTAAAATTAGCCCCTACTGAGATACTTTTTGCTTGTAATTGATTGATCAAAATATTTTTAATAAAGTTCTCAGCACTTAATTTAGAAAGGTTCTTATCAAAGGGAATTAGAACCAATTGTTCTATTCCAAGATCTTCAAGGATAGGGAGCTTTTCCTCTGGTAGATCAAGTCTAAGACGAGTTTCTTTATAAAGCACTTCTCTTGGATGTGGCCAAAAGCTTGCGATTGTGGGTGTGTAATCATTTTCTTTAACAACACTTTCTATTAATTTTCTATGACCCGCGTGAAGACCATCAAAACTACCAATAGCTATTGAGGTAGGCTGCTTAATTTCAGATGGTGATATTAAAGAGATCACAAGATAACGTGCAATTTTATGATTTTGATGGCAAATTTGAATAGATCATAGTTATTCAATCAAATGAATGTCTGACAAAATTGATTTTCAGTCGCTTTCATTTGGAATGCGGCGCATTGGGTGGATACGCTTTTGGATTCAATCCATTTTAGGTGTTGTAGTAACAGCTGTTTTGCTTTTTTCAAATGTTGTAAATAAAAGCGAAGGACAGCTGAGTTTGACTCCGGGTCTATCACTAACAACAATTTCTTTAATTTTACTACTTTTTAGTTTGTGGCAAGGTTGGTTAATAGTCAGAACTGGCAGAGCAATTGCAAGTAATGCTAGACCCTCTAGAGGGCAAACAAGCAAATTAATAAAAAGAGGGTTAATAAATGATTTACTAGGAATTTTGTTTGGCTTAATTGGATATCAAGCACTTATGGGTGCACTTTTTATACAGGCTTCCTCTCAAACAACTGGTCAACTTATTACGGCATCATCTGATATTCCTATTACTGGTCTTGAGATTTTATCAGTACTAAGTAATACACAAGTTATCGCCGCTCATTTCTTTGGACTTTGCTTCTCTTTATGGTTGCTAAGAAGCATTTATAAATGAAGTATTGATTTGCGGCAACTCGTCTAAACTTCCTCTCCAAAACAAGTCAGGTTCTACTGGTGTAAGAGAAATTTTATTTTCTTGTATTTGAGAGACATCACTAGGCCAATTCTTGGGGCCATCACCTTTTGATTTGAGATCTAAAACAGCCTCACCTGCTAACCAATAATAATCATCGCCTCTTGGATCTTCCCTTTTAGAAAATTGGTTTTTATATTTTCGGATTGATAATCTTGTCCAGGATAATTCCTTTATTTTATTTCTTTCACAAGGAGGTATGTTCAAGTTCAAAAGAAGAGACTTTGGCCAACTATCCTTTATTGCTTGTTCAGCAATATTCATTGCAATTTCACTAGCAAATTCAAAATTTTTCCATTTAAAACTCGCAACACTAATTGCCATTGATGGAACATTTTCTAAAGTACCTTCCATAGCTGCAGCTACTGTTCCAGAACAAAAAATGTCTGTTCCTAAATTTGGACCATGATTTATTCCAGAAAGAACTAGGTCCGGTTTTTTATCTAATAATTCTGATAATGCGAGTTTAACGCAATCAGCAGGGGTCCCTGAACAACCCCAAGCTTTAATACCTTTATCAAATAATTCATCTGCTCTTTCAACTCTCAAAGGTGACTGCAAAGTGAGGCCATGACCAGTCGCCGATCTTTCTTGGTCCGGACATACTACTGTTACTTTATGCCCTTTTTTTAATGCGGATTTGGCTAGAGCTCTTATTCCCTCAGCAAAAACCCCATCGTCATTACTTATTAAAATATTTAATGATTCCATTAATCAATAAATTTTATTATGGACAATATTTAAGTAAGATAAAACTATATCTATTTTTACTATATCAGTGAGTCAAATTGAATCATTAAGTCAAATTGAGGGAAACTTAAATAATCTCTCTCTCCTAGCGAATGAAAATATAAAAAATGCGAAAAGTGATTCTGAATTGGACCAATTAAGAGTCTCTTTGTTAGGAAAAAAAGGAGAATTATCAATAATATTGAAGACTATGGGCAAATTATCTTCCGTTGATAGACCAATTATTGGACAGAAGGCAAACTTAATAAAGATTAACTTGCAAGATTTAATAATTGAAAGAAAAAATCAACTTATTAGTGAAGCTATTGATAAACAGATCGAAGATGAAAAAATTGATGTTACAATTCCTTCCACAGGAACCCTCCCAGGTAATAAGCACCCCTTAATTTCAACTCAAGATGAGATTATAGATATTTTTTGCGGATTAGGATACTCAGTAGAGAATGGCCCTGAGGTAGAGAGTGATTTTTATAATTTTGAGTCACTTAACATACCTAAAAATCATCCAGCTCGAGATATGCAGGATACATTTTATTTAGATGAAAATCGTCTACTAAGAACTCATACATCACCTGTTCAGATTAGATATCTTGAAAATAATCCACCTCCAGTAAGAATTATTGCTCCAGGAAGAGTTTACAGAAGAGATGCTGTAGACGCTACTCACTCTCCTGTTTTTAATCAAGTGGAGGTTTTATGTATCGATCAAGATATAAACTTTAGTCATTTAAGAGGAACTGTGCTGACTTTTTTAAAGACTTTTTTTGGAGATATTCCTGTAAGATTTAGAGCTAGTTATTTCCCTTTTACTGAGCCTTCTGCAGAAGTTGATGTTCAATGGAAAGGGAAATGGTTAGAGGTAATGGGTTGTGGAATGGTAGATCCAAAGGTTCTAGAAAAATTAGGAATTGATTCTGAGAAATGGACTGGATTTGCAGCTGGATTAGGTGTAGAGAGATTTTGTATGGTGAGACATCAGATTGATGACATAAGAAGGTTTTATACTAATGATCTCAGATTCTTAAAACAGTTTTAATATGATTAGTATTTTAAATTAGGTTTCTTTATCAAATTAGTTTAAAGTACTATTAGTTTTAAATTTATCGATTGGTACGTAAAGCTGGACTAATCGTCAATGATGGTAAAGAACTGGCTGTTCAAACTGCAATTTCCGTTCAAAAAAAATTGGAAAAATCCAATTATGAAGTTGTAAGAGTAAGTAGTTCTGGAGGTATGGTTGGCTTTGCCAATCCTGATCAACACGTGCGTCCATTAGGATATTCTAATTGTGTGCCAGAGGGGTTCGATTCCTCTATGGAGTTTGCGATTGTTCTTGGTGGAGATGGAACAGTACTTTCTGCTGCGCGACAGACAGCTCCTGCAAAAATTCCAATCCTTACAATAAACACTGGGCATTTAGGTTTTCTTGCGGAAGCATATCTCTCAAATCTAGAGGAAGCAATTGATAAACTTATTATCGGTAAATGGGATATAGAAGAAAGAAAAAGTTTAATTATTAGCGTAATGAGAAATGAGCAAAGAAGATGGGAATCTCTTTGTTTGAACGAAATGGCCCTTCATAGAGAACCTCTGACGAGTATGTGTCATTTTGAAATTTCCATAGGAAGACATGCTCCAGTCGATATATCTGCAGATGGGGTTATCCTTTCTACTCCAACTGGCTCAACAGCTTATTCTTTAAGCGCCGGGGGGCCTGTTATTACACCCGATTGCCCAGTAGTGCAATTAACTCCAATCGCTCCACATTCATTAGCTTCTAGGGCTCTGGTTTTTAATGATTCGGAACCAGTTACTGTTTTCCCTGCTACTCCTGAAAGGTTAGTTATGGTGGTTGATGGAAATGCAGGTTGTTATGTTTGGCCTGAAGATAGGGTTCTAATTAGAAAAAGTAAACATTCGGTTAAGTTTATAAGGCTTGAGGATCATGAGTTTTTTCAGGTATTAAGAAATAAATTAGGTTGGGGTTTGCCTCATGTTGGAAAACCTAATAAGTGATCTAAAGTTAAGATAGTTTTCTTCCTCTAAG
Organism: Prochlorococcus sp. AG-335-A05; assembly: GCA_003282425.1. Classification (GTDB taxonomy): domain Bacteria; phylum Cyanobacteriota; class Cyanobacteriia; order PCC-6307; family Cyanobiaceae; genus Prochlorococcus_A. Next base: position 5,148 of record QBZF01000035.1, read on the forward strand.
CAAAAATACAGGATTATTTGGATCCATTCTTATTCCTTCTGAAATA
>QBZF01000036.1 GCA_003282425.1 Prochlorococcus sp. AG-335-A05
TATTTTGACTCTCGTGATAAGTTCTAATTAATAGTTCGCTCAATAATCCAAAACTAAATAATTGAACTCCAGCAATTCCTAATATCAAAGCAAACATTAACAACGGCCTATTGCCAATATCATTTCCTAGGAGTTTGATAATAAATAAGTAAGAAGTCATTCCAAGACTAACTAAAATGCTTATAATTCCAATGAAACCAAATCCATACATTGGTCTGGTTAAAAATTTAGTCATAAACCAAACTGTAAGCAAATCCATTAAAACCCTAAACGTTCTATCAATCCCATATTTACTAGTACCGTATTTGCGGCTTCGATGGTTGACTTTAATTTCTTTAATTTTAGCTCCTTCAATTTTTGCTAATACAGGCAAAAACCTATGAAGTTCGCCATATAATTTTATATCATCTAATATCTCTTTTTTGAAAGCTTTTAGTGAACATCCATAATCATGCAATTTTAGACCTGTAACATTGGCTATTAACTTATTTGCAATTTTTGATGGTATTCGTCTATTAATTAACTTATCTTTTCGATCGTATCTCCATCCGCAAATTAAATCATAGCCTTCATTTATATGTGAAATTAATTTAGGGATATCATTAGGATCATTTTGCAAGTCTCCATCTAAAGTAATTACAACTTCACCATTAGAATTATCAAAACCGGCCGCCATTGCGGCTGTTTGTCCATAATTGGTTCGAAGTGAAATGACTGATAATTCCTTAATCTTGATAGTTAATTCATCCAATACATTTGAAGTACTATCTTGAGAACCATCATTTACGACAAGTATTTCAAAATTTAATTTATTAGAACTCATCACATTTAAAACTTCATATAATAAATATCCAATACTCTCACATTCATTAAAAACAGGAATAATAATAGAAATTAACTGATTAGGATTTGTCATATGAATAGCGATTAATAATCTTATAATTTTAACTTAAATTAGAACAATAAAATTAAACAAAAAAAATCACCACATTAGTGGTGATTTAAATTATTTGATAAAACTTTATCCAAACTTACCTGAAGTAGATGCTATTACAAATGCTCCAAAAGTAAGGATATTTCCAATTGTGAAATGCGCCAATCCAACTAATCTTGCTTGAACAATTGAAAGTGCTACAGGCTTATCTCTCCAACCTACAAGGTTAGCAATTGGAGTACGCTGATGAGCCCAAACTAATGTCTCTATTAATTCTTGCCAGTAACCTCGCCATGAAATCAAGAACATGAATCCAGTAGCCCATACAAGATGGCCGAATAGGAACATCCAAGCCCAGACAGAAAGTGAATTCACACCGAATGGATTGTATCCATTAATTAGTTGGGCAGAATTGAGCCATAGATAATCTCTAAACCAACCCATTAAATAAGTACCAGACTCATTAAATTGAGCTACATTACCTTGCCATATAGCTAGATGTTTCCAATGCCAGTAGAAAGTTACCCAAGCTATTAAGTTCAAAGCCCAGAACATTGCAAGATACATAGCGTCCCATGATGAACTATCGCATGTTCCTCCACGACCAGGACCATCACAAGGAAATGCATAACCCAAATCTTTCTTATCAGGAATAAGTTTTGTTCCTCTAGCATCTAAAGCTCCTTTAATAAGGATTAACGCAGTTGTATGAAGTCCGAGAGCAATAGCATGATGAACTAAGAAATCTGCTGGGCCAATTGGTAAAAAAGCACTTAATGCATCCTGTCTATTAATTAAATCCATCCAGTAATGATTTCCTGGTAAGGAGTTTGCAGCAACACTAGCTGCACTAGTAGGATCTGAAAGAAGTGCATTAAATCCATACATCATCTTTCCTTGAGCTGCCTGTACAAACTGAGCAAATACAGGTTCGATCAAAATTTGTTTTTCAGGATTTCCAAAAGCTACAACAACATCATTATGAACATATATTCCTAATGTATGAAAACCTAGGATCATAGTCACCCAGCTTAAATGACTGATAAGAGCTTCTTTTGTTCCTAATACACGTGCCAACACATTATCTTTATTAAGTTCAGGATCATAGTCTCTGACAAAGAATATTGCTCCATGAGCAAAAGCACCAACCATTAAAAACATGGCTATGTACTGATGATGGGAATATAAAGCTGACTGTGTCGTATAATCTCTTGCAATAAAAGCATAGGAAGGAAGAGCTCCCATATGTTGAGCGACTAATGAAGTGGCTACACCAAGAGCTGCTAAAGCTAAACCTAGTTGAAAGTGTAGAGAATTAGTAACTGTTTCATAAATGCCATCATGATTAATTCCAAAACTCCCTTTATGAGGATCAAGTGGATGTCTTGTATTATGTGCTTCTGTGATTTCTTTTAAACTATGTCCAATACCGAACGTATTTCTATACATATGTCCAGCAATTATGAATACAGTACCAATCGCGATATGATGATGAGCTATATCAGTTAGCCATAATGCCTCACTTTGAGGATGAAGTCCTCCTAAAAAAGTAAATATTGCTGTACCAGCACCCTCTGTTGTTCCAAATACTTGCTCTAATGCATCTGGATTCTGAGCATATGCTCCCCAGTTAAGTGTAAAGAAAGGAGCTAAACCTGCGGGATGAGGAAGAACTGTTAACCAATTATCCCAACCTACATGAATGCCTCTAGATTCAGGAATAGCAACGTGAACTAAGTGTCCTGTCCAAGCAATACTACTAAAACCAAATAAAACAGCAAGATGATGATTTAATCTAGATTCGTTATTTTTAAACCATGCAAGTGATGGTCTGAATTTTGGCTGTAAATGTAACCATCCAGCAAATAAAGTCCAACAAGCCAAAATACTCATAAAGATTGAGGCTTGGAACAATTGCTCATTAGTTCTCATCCCAATTGTGTACCACCAGTGGTACAAGCCTGAATAAGCTATATTTACTGGACCATCAGCCCCTGCCTGAGTCATTGCTTCTGTAATCCCTGATCCAAAATGAGGATCCCAAATAGCATGGGCTATAGGACGGACATGAGTTGGATCAAGTACAAATTGCTCAAAATTACCTTGCCAAGCGATATGAAAGAGATTACCTGCTACCCAAAGAGCTATTATTGCTAAATGTCCAAAATGAGTAGAAAACAATTTTTGGTAAAGCTTTTCTTCTGTCATCCCATCATGACTCTCAAAGTCATGAGCAGTAGCTATGCCATACCATATTCGGCGGGTTGTTGGGTCCTGAGCTAGACCCTGGTTAAATGCTGGAAATTTTGTTGCCATTGAATTAATAAGGTGAAGTTCAGGTTATTTAGCCAATCCCGAATAGGCGAGCATGGAAAAATGCCCAAGTAGTAGCTATGCCACCCACTAAGAAGTGAGTTACACCTACTGCACGACCTTGAGTAATTGATAATGCTCTCGGTTGAATTGTTGGAGCAACTTTCAATTTATTGTGCGCCCAAACAATTGATTCAAATAGTTCTTGCCAGTAACCTCTTCCACTGAATAAGAACATTAAGCTAAATGCCCATATAAAGTGAGCACCTAAGAACATTAAGCCGTACATACTTATTGCTTGACCATAACTTGTCAATACTTGTGCTGCTTGAGCCCATAAAAAGTCTCTTAACCATCCGTTTATAGTGATTGCACTTTGTGCAAAATTTCCGCCTGTTAGCCCCCAAACATCACTTTGCATTTTCCAAGAAAAATGGAAAATAACAATTGAAAGGCAGTTATACATCCAGAAAAGTGCTAAGAAAACATGGTCCCAAGAAGAAACTTGACAGGTGCCTCCTCTACCAGGGCCATCACATGGGAATCTAAATCCTAGTGAAGCTTTGTCAGGGATTAATCTTGAGCTTCTTGCATAAAGTACACCTTTAAGAAGAATCAAAACTGTTACATGTATTTGGAATGCATGAATGTGATGAATCATCAAATCAGCTGTTCCTAGAGGAATACCAGTCATAGCAACTTTTCCTCCAACAGATATTGTCTCACCATTAAATACTTGACTTACTCCATTACCCTCCAAGAGAGTTGGTCCTACTCCTGAAGATTGAATATTTTGTATCCACTGAGCAAAAACTGGCTGGAGTTGAATTGCTTTATCACTAAACATATCTTGAGGTCTTCCTAAAGCTCTCATCGTGTCGTTATGAATATAGAGTCCAAAACTATGAAAGCCTAACCACATACAAACCCAATTTAGGTGGCTAATTAAAGCGTCCCTAGCTTTCAATATTCTGTCTAATACGTTGTCTATATGTTTTGCAGGATCGTAATCTCTGACCATCGCTATGCCCGCATGAGCTCCCGCTCCAACAATAAATAATCCACCTATCCACATATGATGAGTAAACAAACCAAGAACAGTCATGTAATCAGTGGCTATGTACGGATATGGAGGCATCGCATACATATGATGAGAAATAACAATAGATAATGATCCAAGCAAAGCTAAGTTAACTGATAATTGAGCATGTCTACTTTCCGCCATAAAATCAAAAAGGCCTTGATGACCTCTGGGTGCAGGGAAAAGAATGGGATCTCCTTGATGCGCATCTAATATTTCTTTCATACTATGACCAATTCCATAATTAGTCCTATACATATGGCCAGCAATTATAAATAAAACAGCAATTGCAAGATGATGATGAGCAATATCAGTCATCCATAAACTTCCAGTTACTGGATTAAGTCCTCCCTTGAAAGTTAAGAAATCTGAAAAAGCAAACCAATTTAAACTAAAGAAGTTACCTGTGCCGCTAGCAAGACCAGGAAAAATTTGACCAACAATTTGCGGATCACACAATTGATGCGGCATTGGTATGTCAGCAATTGTTGCTATTTCTTTACCATTAATGATTAGTGGGCTACCAGCATCGATAGCATCTAAAAGAGCTGCTGTAGGTGCACCAATATGAATAGTATGACCTGCCCAGGCTAAAGAACCTAATCCTAAAAGACCTGCAAGATGATGATTCATC
>QBZF01000037.1 GCA_003282425.1 Prochlorococcus sp. AG-335-A05
AGAATTCAATTCAAATTTTGTGCAGTTAAATAATGTTGTTAAAAGTAAAAAAGATAAACACGATAAATATTTGTTTTTGACTAATAGTGGAAGATGGGACGGCTTTATTGAGGAAAAAAATTTTAAAATCTGTTTCAGTCAAAAAATGGGACCGTACTTTTGTTGGGGATTTTAAAAAGTCTATTAAAAAATTTGAGAGTGTCAATTTTAGTACTGAATTATGGAGAGCTATTGAAAAGATAGAGAAATCTAATGAAGGTATAGTACTAGTACTCAATTCTGCTGATATACCGCTAGGAATCATTGACAGAAACAAAATTGGTTATTTTGTGTTTAATAAATTAGGTTTAAATTTACCTCCCAATCTAATCAGTAAATTTAATAATAAGGATCAGTATCCACTGGGTATTCAATTACCCAAGATTATAAAATTAATGAGAAAAAAAGGAGAAATTGAATAAATTTAAGTCACAATAATTCTTTAATCTCATCTTTTTTATAATAGATTTTTTCAATTTTTATATTTGACTTGGATTCTAAAAATGAATTAATCAAATATTTAATTATTTCCTCATTAGTAAGATTTAAATTTATTTTTTTGGGCGGCTCTTCTCCAAATAATCTGAACCACAAGTCTCTTGGGGGATTAAGTTGAATTTCCCCATGTTGAAGAAATGCCCCTTTCTTTCTGTATTGGGCGCTTCCTATGCGTTTAAATCCATATTGATCAACTAAATCAGATACATAGGATGATCCAAAACAGTTTTGTTGAATTATTGATTTTTTTATAGTTCCTCTTTTTAAACCTAAACCTAATTCATTAAAACTTTTAATTAACCAATTATTTACAAGCTCATAACTGAAGATCTTATAAGAATGTTTTTTAAATGTTAAAGCGTATGTTATCCCTCCAGAATGAAGTACTGCCCCACCTCCTGATGGTCTTCTTACGACTTTAATAGTTCCATCCTCTAATAGCTTTTCCCAATGAGGTGGAATTATTTTTTGATGATACCCAAGAGAAATCCAATCTCCCTCCCAATAATAGAATCTTAATGTAAAAAGAATTTCAACTTTAGAAATAGTTTTTTCTAAAAAATGCAAATCTAGAGCCATTTGGTCAACTCCAGTTAATTTCATTGTTGAAATAATTAAAGCTTGATTATCTAATCTCAAAATTATTTTTTGATTTAATTACGTAACAGCATTTTGTAATAGTCTATCAATTTTTCACTTTTGGGTAGAGAATATAGAAAATAAATATGTATTTATTATGGAGCAAACTCAATCAATCAATTTAATAATACTTGGTCTTATTGTTGTAATACATGCAGGAGTATTGGCTTTAAGGCTTGGCATAAGTTTAGCTAGAACATAAAAAAAATAATTTTGATCATCAAAAACTTTATGTTATTAATTAAGAAGACTTTTATTCTTGAGTCTTTTATATAATTCTTAAAAATAATTTGCCTAAACATTACCGCAAAAGGATTTCTACAGAAAAAAGATTTTTAGCATCTGCTATAGATTTAAACTATAAAGATCAAGAAGAATTTGTAAGCTCTGTTTTTCTAGGGTTAAAAGTTTGTTTTTCTCTGTTAGCAATAGTGAGTTTAGTAAAAATTGGACATAGCTCAAAAGTTAGATTAACTAGATTGAGGGAGATTAAAGATTCGTATTTATATGAAAAATCAAGGTTTGATGGTTTAAGTCGTAGATTTGATGATTTAATCTCTTTTGAAGGCGAGCAAAGATTTATGAAGGATCAAGATCAAATGATTTCCAGAGACATAATCAGAGTAATATGGCGTTGATAAGTGTGACTATTAAGTCATTTAATTATCGAATTTTCTAATTTTAATTTTATAGCTAGTGGGTAAGAGTATTAAAGGTTTAGTTCTAATAACAGGAACAACATCAGGAGTAGGATTAAATACCTTAAAACCTTTGTTGAGATTTGGATGGGAGGTTATAGCAGTAAATCGCTCAAATAAAAGGGCAGTAGAAATAGCTCAGAAATCCTTAACAGATTCCGAAATGAAAAATATTCATTTTATAGAAATTGATTTGTCTGACTTAGATGATGTAAGAAATGGTTGTTATGAAATATTGAAAAAATTTCAAAAACCCATAAATTCTATTATTTGTAATGCTGCAGTTTATAAGCCAAGATTAAGGAAACCTGAAAGATCACCCCAAGGATTTGAAAATTCTATGGCAATTAATCATTTTGGTCATTTTCTCTTGATTAATCTTCTTCTTGATAATATTTTGTGCTCTGAGAAAGAAATTGATTTAAATGGTAGAACAATTAAATTCAAACCAAGAATAACCGTATTAGGAACTGTTACGGCAAATTATTCAGAACTAGGAGGGAGAATTCCTATACCTGCTCCAGCTGATCTCGGTAATTTATCTGGATTTAAAAATGGATTTTTATCTCCAATTAGCATGGCAAATGGAAAAAAATTTAAACCTGGGAAAGCCTATAAAGATAGCAAACTGTGCAATATGGTAACAGTACAAGAATTATCAAAAAAATATCCTAAAGAGAGAATAATTATTAATTCCCTTTACCCTGGATGTGTGGCCCATACAAAACTCTTTAGGGATACTCCTTGGCTTTTTAGATTTTTATTCCCAATCTTTCAAAAATTCATCACAAAAGGATATGTATCTCAAAGATTAGCTGGAGAAAGAGTCGCTCAAGTAGCTACTCTTAAAGAATATGCAAAGCCGGCAGTTCATTGGAGTTGGGGAAATCGCCAAAAGTTAGGAAAAAAAGCTTTTTCTCAAAAATTGTCTAAGAGAATTATTGATTCAAATATTTCAAGACAAACTTATGAATTAACTAGAAAATTGGTTGGATTAGCTTAGGTTGTTAATCAAATCCTAATAAATCAAAAATTTCTCTATCTTTTAGTGGAGTTCCCTCGAGTGGTTCCACATTGTCTAGCATATTTTTAGCGAGAGATAAATATTCATTTTGTACCTCAACCACATCTTCAGTTGGTTCCATTTCAAAAATCGTACACTTTTTAAGCCTTGACCTTCGAATGGCATCTACATCTTTAAAATGAGCCATAGTTTTTAAACCAGTTCTATTATTAAACTTATCAATTTGATCTGTATCTTTGGACCTATTAGCTACCACTCCACCTAATCTGACTTTATAGTTCTTTGCTTTAGCTTTAATTGCAGAAACAATTCTATTCATTGCAAATATTGAATCAAAGTCATTAGCAGTAACAATCAGACAGTAATTAGCATGTTGTAAAGGTGCGGCAAAACCTCCGCAAACAACATCACCTAAAACGTCAAAAATAACTACATCTGTATCTTCCAGTAAATGATGCTCCTTTAAGAGCTTGACCGTTTGGCCTGTTACATATCCTCCACAACCTGTACCCGCTGGAGGACCACCACTCTCGACGCACATGACTCCATTAAAGCCTTCAAACATAAAGTCGGTTGGTCTTAGTTCCTCACTATGAAAATCGACTTCCTCAAGAATATCAATGACCGTAGGAACCATTTTGTGAGTCAGGGTAAAAGTACTGTCATGCTTTGGATCGCAACCTATTTGTAAAACTTTTTTCCCTAATTTTGAGAATGCCGCGGAAAGGTTTGAGGATGTTGTGGACTTGCCAATACCTCCTTTACCATAAACAGCGATTACTAATGCTCCTTCTTCAATATTTACTTTTGGATCTTGCTTGACTTGAACACTACCTTCTCCATCAAGAGGTTTATTTATTGTACTTGTCATTTAAAGCTGAAATTAACACGTTAATAAATACATTCTTGCAGGAATATGCTTCAAGAAATATATTTCTCAACAAATAGTTATTTATTAAGATTAAAGATACAAGATATATGTTTATAACTAGATATTCCGAGATTATTATTATCATTATGAGTGAAAATACTCATGTTAGTATAATAATTTATATATAAGGATTAAGCGAAAAAGGCTTTTGCGTCGTAGAGGGTCTCGTCGCTAATTTCAGGAAGACCTTTTGAAAGAGCATATTTCTCAGTATTTGATTTAACCTTGCCTCTTACGAAAAATGGAACTTTTGTAAGTTCTGCTTTTCCAGAGTCTGTCCAAATTACATTTTTCTTCTTTTGAATATTATTATTACTTCGCACATACTCATCTCCTTTATTATCTGGCCCCTTTGTGGCAGTATGACCAAGATGACTTTGATGGCCATCAACAAATTCAAAGTCATGTTTGAACATATCAATAAGATGTTCTTCAAGACCCATCATTAGAGGGTGAACCCAGTCATCAAAAATCACATTTGCTCCTTCCCATCCCATTTGAGGACTATATCTTGCAGGAACATCTTGAACATGCATTGGAGTACTTATTACTGAGCATGGGATACCAAGTCTTTTTGCGCTGTGCCTTTCCATTTGGGTCCCTAA
>QBZF01000038.1 GCA_003282425.1 Prochlorococcus sp. AG-335-A05
ACCTTTATAAATTGAATAAAAAATATTTATTAACTTTATTATTAACTGCCTATTGCGCAACATTCCTAAGGTTTTATTTTAGGAATCATTTTGTTATTTCAATTATAGGTTCTTTTTTATATGGCTTTTTTATTTCAAGGAAAATTAGTAAGTCAAAAAGAGAAATTTTATTTAGTGGTTTCTTAGCTTGCTTTACATCTTTTAGTGGTTTTGTTCATTTTTTATATCAATTTATTATCCAAGGTTACTACCTAAAGTTATTTCTTTACTTGAATGTAATTGTTATTTTAAATTTAATAATAATGTATATTGGTTTTCAACTAAGTAGAAAAATTACTTAATTTTTATATAATATTGATGTTACTTCGATTAAGGGCAATATCATGGATGAAAATAATTATATCGAGGTAAGTACTTCTTTATCTTCGGATTTATCTAATCGCGGAAAGATCACAATCCAGCTTGAGGAATTACTTGTTGCAGGAAATTATGATGAAGCCAAATTATTACTTGAGCCTTCCCAGCCCGTTGATATCGCTGATGCAATTGGTAGTCTTCCTTTAATACTTCAAGCTCTTGCATTTAGGTTATTAAAAAAAAATGAGGCAATTGAGGTTTATGAGTACTTAGATCCAATAGTGCAGCAAACATTACTAGATAGACTTCGTTCCGGAGAGGTTTTAGAAATAGTTGAAAAAATGTCTCCTGATGATAGGGTTCAACTTTTTGATGAATTACCTGCAAAAGTTGTAAGAAAATTTCTGTCAGCACTAAGTCCTGGTGAAAGAAAAGTAACAGCAGAATTATTAGGTTATGAGCCAGAAACTGCCGGCAGATTAATGACTACTGAATTCATAGATTTAAAAGAAATGCAAACTGCTGAGGAAGCATTGTCTATAGTAAGAAAAAGGGCTGCATTTACAGAGACAATATATAGTTTATATGTCACTGATAAAGAAAGGCATCTAACTGGAATTTTATCTTTAAGAGATCTTGTTACGGCAGATCCTACTAGGCCTATTGGTGATGTTATGACAAAGGATGTCGTTAATATTTCCACTAATACTAATCAAGAGGATGTAGCTAGAGCAATTCAAAGATATGACTTTTTAGCTCTTCCAGTTGTTGATAAAGAAAAAAGATTAGTTGGAATTGTTACTGTTGATGATTTGATTGATGTGATTGAGCAAGAAGCTACTCGAGATATTTATGCTGCAGGCGCTGTTCAGCTTGGTGATGAGGATGATTATTTTCAAAGTGGTTTATTTACAATTGCTCGAAGGAGAATTTTATGGTTATTAATTTTAGTTCTAGCTAATGGTTTAACCACAAAAGTTATTGCAATGAATGATCAGATTTTAAAAGAAATAGTTTTACTAGCTGCTTTTATCCCATTGCTTATAGGTACCGGAGGAAATGTTGGAGCTCAAAGCTCAACAGTTGTTATAAGGGGTTTAAGTACTCAAAAATTAAAATCAATGGGTGCATTTAAGGTTGTGGTTAAAGAGGCAATAACTGGTGCTCTGTTAGGAATTTTGATGATATTAGTCGTTTTCCCCTTTGCTTGGTGGCAAGGGGAGGGACCATTAATCGCATCGGCAGTTGGAATTAGCTTGATTTCGATAACAACGTTAGCTGCAACCGCCGGAGCTATTCTTCCCTTACTATTCGACAGGATGGGTTTAGACCCCGCTCTGATGTCCTCCCCCTTCATAACTACTGTGACAGATATTGCTGGGGTATTTATATATCTCAGTACTGCAAATTGGCTACTTAATTCTTCAATTTTGTAAGAATCACTAGGTATTTATTCTCATTTTTGCAGAATTGTGGGTTTTTTTGTTTAACTTTACATTTCTTAATGGTATTGTTTACAAAACAACATTAACTTTTATGTCACCCGAAACATTAGTTGAGAATAAATTAGCTACTATTTCATCTTTAAAATCAAGTAATGATGTAGATTTGGTTAGGTCTTATTTAAGAGATATTGGACGAGTCCCATTACTATCACATGAACAAGAAATAACTTTAGGCAGGCAAGTTCAAGAATATATGCAAGTTGAGAGAGCTGAAATTGAAATAATGGAATTGACAGATATTAAACCTTCAGCTGAAGAATTAGCTGAAAAGTTAAATCTATCTACTTCACAAATCAAAAAAAGACTCAGAGCTGGTCAGCGAGCAAAAGAAAGAATGGTTGCTGCAAATTTAAGATTGGTAGTTAGTGTTGCAAAAAAATATACAAAAAGAAATATGGAACTTCTTGATTTAATTCAAGAAGGAACAATTGGATTAGTAAGGGGTGTAGAAAAATTTGATCCTGCTAGAGGATATAAGTTTTCAACATATGCTTATTGGTGGATTAGACAAGGCATTACAAGAGCAATTGCAGAAAAAAGTAGAGCTATTAGATTGCCAATTCATATAACAGAAATGCTTAATAAGTTAAAAAAAGGTCAAAGAGAGTTGAGTCAAGAAATGTCAAGAACACCAACGATAAGTGAACTAGCTAAATATGTTGAGTTGCCTGAAGATGATGTTAAAGATTTAATGTGCAAAGCTGGGCAGCCAGTAAGTCTAGAAACAAAAGTTGGTGATGGTGAAGATACTGTTTTACTGGATTTGTTAGCTGGAGGAGAAGATTTACCTGACGAGCAAATTGAAATGGACTGTATGAGAGGTGATTTACATTCACTACTTCATCAGTTACCTGATTTACAATGTAGAGTTTTAAGAATGAGATATGGAATGGATGGAGATGAGCCAATGTCTCTAACAGGTATTGGACGTGTTTTGGGTATTAGTAGAGATAGGGTAAGAAATTTAGAAAGAGATGGTCTTAGAGGTCTAAGAAGACTTAGCGAAAGTGTAGAAGCTTATTTCCTCTCTTGAATAAATTCATGTATTAATTTATTAGTTTCTTTAGGATTCTCATCATGTGGACAATGTCCAGCATTCATAATAATGTCTAGTCTTTTTATGTTTTTATAATTTTTTTTCCAAGATCTTGCTTCATTTAGAGATTCCCATGGATCTTTTTCTCCCCAAATCAACTGAATTGGAGCATTAACCTTATCAAAAAGGTCTGTTGCAAGGTAGTCATCAAAAAGATTGATAAATCCACGAAATGCTTCTTTCGAATTTTCTCTTTGAGAAGGGTTATATAAAATTTCTATTAATTCTTCATCAATATTTTTTCCTGAGGGATATGCTTTTTTAAGGATTTGTTTAATAATGGTTGGATTTGCAGCTCTTTCAAAGAGAGTGTTGCTAATAATTCTTTTACTTACAAGTGTTTTTATTACTGGACGTAAAAAGTTCATTAAAATGTCACTTCTTTTTAATCTTTTATCATCCATTGTTCTTTGAGCACAGTCAATTAAAACGAGTCCATTACAATTTTCTTTGAGAATTTCAGCAGCTTTTAAAGATACAACCCCACCTATTGAGTTGCCCACTAAAAATACAGGAGATTTAATAACCTCATTACAAAATGCAGCTATCTGATTCCCCCATAAATCAAAAGAATATTTAATATGATTTTTTTTGTAAGATTCATAATCTAATAAAGCCCCAGGTTGGCTGCTTTCACCAAAGCCTAGTAAGTCAATTGAATAGCAATTATAAATACTTCCTAGAAAATCTTGATTATGTCTCCAGTGCCTCTTTGATGCCCCAAAACCATGTATTAATAAAATATTTAAATCATTATTAGGTGATTGTTTTGATGAAGACCACGATATGTTCCAATCTTTCCATTTCCAATTTTCAGATTTTTTAAAAGGCATTACAAGAAAAATATTAATTAAACTTTAATTCAAAAAAAAAAAAAAAGTTTCTGATTAATTATTCTTAGTTTAGAAAAAAATTTTAGTCTATGAAAAAAACAAAAGTTGTTTGTATTGGAGAGGCTTTGGTAGATAGAATCAAGAATAAAACTAATCAAGGATTTACAGATTTTTTGGGAGGAGCTCCTGCAAATGTAGTTTCTGCATTGAGAAAATTGCAAATAGATTCAGTATTTATTGGACGTATAGGAAGTGATGACTTTGGTAAGAAATTTATTAAACAATTTAATGAATTAAAGGTAAA
>QBZF01000039.1 GCA_003282425.1 Prochlorococcus sp. AG-335-A05
AAATCCATGGTATCTATACGCCCTGATGAAATCAGTTCAATCTTAAAACAACAGATAACTGATTACGACCAATCTGTAAATGTAAGCAATGTAGGTACTGTTCTACAAATTGGTGATGGCATTGCAAGAATATATGGCTTAGATCAGGTCATGGCTGGTGAATTATTAGAATTTGAGGATGGGACTGAAGGTATAGCTCTTAATCTTGAAGATGATAATGTCGGTGCAGTTTTGATGGGTGAAGCTTTGGGTGTACAAGAAGGAAGTAATGTAAAATCTACAGGAAAAATCGCATCTGTCCCAGTTGGAGAAGCTATGAAGGGGAGAGTTGTTAACCCTTTAGGACAGCCAATAGATGGAAAAGGTGAGATTCCAACAAGTGATAATAGACTTATTGAAGAAATGGCTCCAGGAATAATTAAGAGGAGATCAGTTCATGAACCTATGCAAACAGGCATCACTTCTATAGATGCGATGATACCTGTAGGAAGAGGTCAAAGAGAATTGATTATTGGAGATAGGCAAACTGGAAAAACTGCTATTGCAATAGATACAATAATTAATCAAAAAGGCCAAGACGTAGTCTGTGTCTATGTAGCAATTGGTCAGAAATCTGCATCAGTAGCAAACGTTGTTGAAGTTTTAAGAGAAAAAGGAGCTCTTGAATATACTGTTGTTGTAAGTGCTGGAGCCTCTGAAGCGGCAGCCTTACAGTATTTAGCTCCTTACACTGGAGCCGCAATAGCTGAGCATTTCATGTACCAAGGCAAAGCTACTCTTGTTATTTATGATGATTTAACTAAGCAGGCGCAAGCTTACAGACAAATGTCTCTTCTTTTGAGAAGGCCACCAGGAAGAGAAGCTTATCCTGGAGATGTTTTTTATTGTCACAGTAGATTACTTGAAAGGGCAGCGAAATTATCAGACGATATGGGTGGTGGATCAATGACAGCTTTGCCAATTATTGAAACTCAAGCTGGTGATGTCTCTGCATATATTCCAACAAATGTCATATCAATTACTGATGGACAAATTTTCTTAAGTGCAGATTTATTTAACTCAGGCTTAAGACCTGCAATAAATGTTGGTATTTCAGTTAGTAGAGTTGGGGGAGCTGCACAAACAAAAGCAATTAAGAAGATTGCTGGAACACTAAAATTAGAATTAGCTCAATTTGATGAATTGGCAGCATTTTCTCAGTTCGCTTCTGATCTTGATGAGGCTACTCAACAACAACTTGAAAGAGGTAAAAGATTAAGAGAATTACTAAAACAAGCACAATTCTCACCGTTAAATCTTGCTGAACAGGTTGCAGTTGTATATGCAGGCGTAAAAGGGCTTATTGATGAGGTACCTGTTGAAGATGTAACTAAATTTGCTGCGGAACTTAGAGAATACCTTAAGTTAAATAAAGCGGAATTTATTGAGGAGATTCTAAAAGAGAAGAAACTCAATGAAGGATTAGAAACAACTTTAAAAGAGGTAATAAAAGAAGTTAAATCCTCAATGCTTGCCACAGTTTAAATTTATTTTAAGAAAATATTATGGCAAATCTTAAAGAAATCAGAGATCGAATTGTTTCTGTTAAAAATACTAGAAAAATAACAGAAGCTATGAGATTAGTTGCGGCTGCCAAGGTAAGGAGGGCACAAGATCAAGTACTGAAGAGTAGACCTTTCGCTGACAAACTTGCCCGTGTCCTGGAGAATATTCAATCTAGGGTTCAGTTTGAAGCTGTAGACTCTCCTCTGTTATCCAAAAGGAAAGTAAAAGCAATCTCCTTAGTTTGCATAACTGCCGATAGAGGTTTATGTGGTGGATACAATACCAACATTATTAAAAAGGTAGAAATTAGGTATGCAGAGTTGATCAAACAAGGTTATGTACCTAACTTGATTTTAGTTGGCAAAAAGGCAATTGGATATTTCCAAAATAGGAAAGATAAATACGTAATAAAGAGTACATTCAAAGAGCTAGAACAAGTACCAACAGCTATAGATTCTGAAGGAATAACTAATGAGGTCTTAGCCGAATTTTTATCAGAAAACTCAGATAGGGTAGAGATTATATATACCAAATTCATCACTCTCGTAAGTTGTGCTCCAGTTGTGCAAACATTATTACCATTAGATCCTCAAGGAATTGCCGAGGAAAATGATGAGATTTTTAGATTAACTACAAAAAATAGTAAGTTACTCGTTGAAAAATCGAACATAGAAAAGAATGATTCAGAGAAATTGCCTTCTGATATTGTTTTTGAACAAAGTCCTGATCAGTTACTAGATTCCTTATTACCCTTGTACTTACAGAATCAGATTCTTAGAGCGCTTCAAGAGTCTGCCGCTTCAGAACTAGCCTGTAGAATGACAGCTATGAATAATGCGAGTGACAATGCTAAAGAATTAGCAAGTACTTTAAACCTTACCTATAATAAAGCAAGACAAGCTGCTATAACTCAGGAAATACTTGAAGTGGTAGGAGGTTCAGCAGTCTAGCGAAATCGTTAAAAATGACGGAATATAATGTAAAAGTTGAATTAGAAAAAAAGACGTACTTTTTTTTATGTCCTGAAAATCAAGATATAATATCTGCTGCTAAAGTTAATGGGATTGATTTACCAAGCAGTTGCTGTTCGGGAGTATGCACAAGCTGCGCCTCAATGGTGATTGATGGATCAGTTGAACAAGAAGATGCAATGGGTTTAAATGATGATTTAAAGGAAAAGGGTTTTGCTCTTTTATGTGTTGCGTATCCAAATTCTGATCTACATATTATTGTCGGCGATGAAGTTGAAGATAATTTATATAATAATCAATTTGGTAAATATCAAAAATGAACTTAAAAAAGGTTGATTTTTATCTAGATTGGCCAGGATCAAAAAACATTATTCATTTGAGGAGATTAATAATTGAAAATCTTATGAAAAAAGGGGAAGTTATAAGATGGTCTATAGTAGATATTAAAGATTCATCAGAGTCACCTAATATAAGAAAAATAAGAATTAAGGCTGTTTTAGCAAATTTAGTTAATTCAAAAATATAATTCAATGTCAATATCCCCCACAATATTTATTATTCCAACTGGAATTGGATGCGAAATAGGAGGATTCGCTGGTGATGCCCTTCCTGTTGCAAAATTATTAGCCTCTGCGAGTGGATGTTTAATTACTCATCCAAATGTTATGAATGGGGGAGCTCTTTCTGAACAGAACAAAGATATTTTTTACGTGGAAGGTTATAGCTTAGATCGATTTGCTAAAGGAGAAATTGGTCTCAAAACTGTAAAACAGCAGAAAATTGGAATAATTTTTGATTCGAGTATTGAACATGAAATATTAATGAGACATTTACAAGCCGCAGATGCTTGTGTTGCAACTTTAGGGATTGATGTTGATTCTTATGTTTTAACAAAAGAACCGCTAGGAATAGTTATTGAGTCTGAAACTAAAGGTATAAGTGAAGGTTTAATTGATAATCCCGATACTTTAATTGAAGCAGGAGAAAGGCTAATAGATAAAGGGATAACTGCAATAGCGATAGTAGCTAAATTCCCTGATAATTCAGATTTGATTGAGACAAATTCATATAGGGAGGGAAAGGGCGTTGATCCAATTGCTGGAGTGGAGGCTGTAATAAGTCACTTGATAAGTAAGTTTCTCAAAGTCCCCTGTGCACATGCACCTGCATTAAGTCCAATTGAATTGAATGAAAATTTAGATCCTCGTGCTGCTTCAGAAGAAATAGGATATACATTTTTGCCATCGGTACTGATTGGATTAAGTAATGCACCAGATCTTATAGAATTGACTGATAAAAATGAAAATATAACCTTACACCCAAGTCATATCGAATCCATTGTTGTTCCAAGTGGGGCATTAGGAGGAGAAGGAGTATTAGCTTGTATTGAGAGAGGTTTAAATATAATCTCTGTAAATAATAAAAATA
>QBZF01000040.1 GCA_003282425.1 Prochlorococcus sp. AG-335-A05
CTTTTTCTATGGGATTAAATTTCTCAGGCGAATTTAATATTTCTAATGTTCTATCATAATTTTTACCTGCTTTTTCTTTAGATTGTAAAGTTTGATTGTGAATCTTAGTTTTAACCCAACCAGGCCCTAAAATAACAAATTTTGTATCTTTAACTTCATGATCAAGTAATTCTACAGATTTTATCAAAGAAATTTTCCCTAAAGTATATGCTGAATAATAATCATTAGCAGAATTAGTACCTCCTCCAGCAAAAAATATTACTGTGGGAGAATTCTTTTTACTTCTGTATTTTAAAGCATTAACAACTGCTGCTATTTGAAATGTTGAATTTTCGGCAACGCTTTTTACCCAATCATTTAAATTTATTTTAATGAATTCACCTACTGGGTTTAAGGTCCCAATGCACGAAATACATAAATCCCATTCACCAATCGATGAAAGCCAACTTTTAAATTCATCTGAATCGAAAGATTCAATATTCATTTGAAATATATTTTTTTTAGGAATCTTTAAATTTGGAAAATTTTTATGGTAGGTTCCAAATACTTCGTATTTTTTTTTGATAAAGGATTCAGCCAATTTTGAGCCTATATCTGAGCTAATGGATAGTATTATTGCCTTCATTTATTTAATATAAAATGTAATATAATTTGAAATAATAATCTTTACAAAATATTCAAGCATCATGATGATAATATGTCAAAAAAGTAAATGCTTAAAAAATTGATCTCATTAAATCAAAAAGAAATTAATGAAGATATACTTATATCTCTTTTAAATTTGCTTCCAAAAATTACATCTGATCATTCACCAAATTCAGATCAATACAAATACTTTTCAAAGATTGCTAAATATTCAGTAGAATATTTATTTGGATCAAATAATACAAATAAAATAAATATGGGTCATTTGGGTATTTTAGATATTCCTTACTTTTCAATGGGCTCTATAAATACTACTCATTTATTTGGCTTAGATGAATTGATACTTTTTTGTTTCTACTCACAAAATAAATCGAATTATAAAAGAGTCGCAGATTTAGGAGCTAATGTTGGATTGCACTCAATAATAATGTCCAATCTGGGATTTGAGGTTACTTCTTACGAGCCAGATGCAATCCATTTTCAAAAAATTAAAGAACATGTAGATTTAAATTGTCAAAATTTAAAACCTACATTAATTAATAAGGCAATTTCAACTAAATCAGATACTGTAGATTTTATTAGAGTTATTGGTAACACAACAGGAAGCCATATCAAAGGAAGTAAGTCTGCTCCTTATGGTGAATTAGAGACAATTACTGTAAAAACAGATTCTTTTAAACAAATTATAGAAAATTTTGATTTCTTAAAAATAGATATTGAAGGTCATGAAGCTGAAGTTCTTACTAGTACTTCAAATGGAAATTGGTTAAATACTGACGCTATGGTTGAAGTTGGAAATGAGATTAACGCAAAGAAATTATTTGATCATTTCAAAAAACTTGAAGTTAACTTATTTTCTCAGAAAACTGGCTGGAGTAAAGTTGATAGATTTGAAGATATGCCAAATTCTTATAAAGAAGGTTCATTATTTATCTCTTGTAAATCAGATGTACCATGGTTTCAAAGTTAAAGCTTTCTGATTATATAGCTAAATTTTTATTTGAAAAAAATGTAAAAACTGTTTTTGCGGTTTCAGGAGGAGCATCTCTACATTTAATTCATGCGATTGATGATCATCCTAAATTAAATTACGTATGTACCCACCATGAACAAGGATCTGCAATGGCAGCAGATGGTTATTCTAGAGTTACCGGGAATATTGGAGTTGCAATTTCAACAAGTGGACCTGGAGCTACAAATTTGATAACTGGAATTTGTTGTAGTTTCTACGACTCAGTCCCTTTACTTATTATCACGGGACAAGTAAGCACATTTAGAATGACTGGTGATACAGGAGTAAGACAAATTGGTTTTCAAGAAACTCCAATAACTTCAATGACTAAGAATATAACAAAATATTCTAAAACACTTCAAAGTCCAAACGATATAAGATTTGAATTAGAAAAAGCATTTTATATAGCTAAGGAAGGGAGGCCTGGCCCAGTACTTTTAGATATCCCTGATAATTTCCAAAGAGAGTTTATAGAAATTTCAAATTTAAGAAAATTTTCTTTAGAAAAATCTTATTGCTTTCCAAAAATTTTCCCAGACTCTAAAGATTCTTTTAAAAAAATAATTGCCTTATTAAAGAATGCTCAGAGACCAGTATTAATTGCTGGATGGGGAGTTCATTTAAGTAAAACTGAAACTCAATTGCTTAAATTAATTGAATATTTCCATATACCTATTGCGCTTACATGGGGAGGGTCTGATTTAGTGCCGAGTAATCATGAATTATGTATAGGGACTTTTGGAACTCATGGGTTAAGACATGCTAATTTTGCAGTTCAAAATGCAGATCTCATTATTTCTCTTGGCTCTCGTTTAGATACAAAGTCAACTGGATCTCCAATAACTACATTTGCAAGAGAAGCAAAGAAAATTATGATTGATATTGATCCAAATGAACTTGGAAAATTTGATAAGTTTAATTTGGAGTTTGATCTTTTGATACAAGATGATTTGAATTATTTTTTTGATTTTTTTGATTCCTATTTAAAAATGCATGAGCAAAATAATATTTTTATTGAAAAGCATAAATTATGGATAGAAAAAATCAGAAATTGGAAAGATTTGTTATCCTCAGATACTTTAAAAACAAAGCAAAATCTAGGATACGTTGACCCTTATTCGTTTTTTGAAAAATTATCCAAAAAAATAAAGAAAAATAGCTTAATTTTTATTGATACTGGATGTTCAATAGCTTGGGCTATGCAGGCAATGACATTTGGTGAAGGGGAAAAGGTATATCATGATTTCAATAATACTGCTATGGGCTGGGCATTGCCTGCATCAATCGGAGCATATTTTGCTGAAAATAATAAAGAACTTATTTGTATCGTTGGGGATGGTAGTTTCATGATGTCTTTACAGGAACTTGCAACTGTGATGCATCATAAAATAAAAATAAAGTTAATCATTATTAATAATAATGGATATTCAATGATAAAACAGACGCAAGAACAATGGCTAAATTCAAATTATGTAGCCTCTTCTAATTCTGGAGGTATTTCTTTTCCTAGTTATAAAAAAATATCTAGTACTTTTAATTTAGATTATTTTTTTATAAAAGATCTTAATAATGATAACCAGAATTTAAATTCTTTTTTTAAAAACGAAAACGCTTCCTTGCTAGAAGTTCTAATTTCTGAAGACGCAAGAGTTGTTCCGCAAGTAAAATTTGGAAGACCAAATGAAGACATGGAACCTCTACTTCCAAGAGATATCTTTTGTCAAAATATGATTATTAAACCACTTGAAAATTAAACCATTGATTTTTAATTTTATCAAAAGTAATATAAATTTTTTTTTAAACTTATAGGAATAATTTTTGAAAATA
>QBZF01000041.1 GCA_003282425.1 Prochlorococcus sp. AG-335-A05
AGTTGATCATACTAAATTTCATCATATTCATTCAACAACTGAGACCTCTGAAATTGATAATATGATGCTTCCTTTTTTGAAAGACTTAAGAAAGCCTCCTATATTAACTATTTCTAGAGCAGTAAGAAGAAAAAATATTCCTTCTTTAGTTGAAGCTTTTGGACGATCAGAAAAACTAAAAAGAAAAACTAACTTAATTTTAGTTTTAGGTTGTAGAGACAATACATCTAAACTTGATTCTCAACAAAGGGATGTTTTTCAAAAGATTTTTGAAATGATAGACAAATATAATTTATATGGAAAAGTGGCCTATCCAAAAAAACATTCTCCAGCAAATATTCCTTCTTTATATAGATGGGCCGCTAGTAGTGGGGGAATTTTTGTCAATCCTGCACTAACAGAACCTTTTGGCTTAACTTTACTTGAAGCTTCTTCATGTGGATTACCAATTATTGCCACAGATGATGGAGGTCCAAAGGAAATTCATGCAAAATGTGAAAATGGCTTATTAGTAGATGTTACTGACATTAATCAGTTGAAAATTGCTCTTGAAAAAGGTATTTCAAATAGTTTTCAATGGAAGTTATGGAGTAGAAATGGAATCGAAGGAGTCCATAGACATTTTAGTTGGAATACTCATGTCAGAAATTATTTATCAATCTTGCAAGGCCACTATCAAAAATCGACAATAGTTTCATCATCAGGAATCAAAGAAAGTTGTTTGAAAGGTAGTTCCTCACTTATAAAACCCCATTGATCAAAAATTTGTGGGTCAGAATGAATGATTAACTTATTCTTTTGCGTTTTTTTTAATTTAAAGCCTTTTTCAGATAATCTTTTTATTAGCTTAGCTGTCTCTTCAAATCGAGATGCCATTGCATCAAGACTAACACAGTCACTTGTTAAGCCATCATCCTTCCAAGTAAAGAAACTCATACTTAATAATTTAAAGATTTATTTTTAAAACTATACCTAAAATAATAAGTAATATGTTTACTTTCCAGAAGTTTTCAACTATTTTTTCTTCTTTGATACCCTTCAGTTCAAAATGATGATGAATTGGTGTCATCAAAAAGACTCTTTTCCCTTTTTTAAATAACTTTTTGGTGATTTTAAAAAAACTTACTTGAATCATTACTGATAGAGCTTCAGTAATAAATATTCCCGAGATAATAAATAACGTAAAAAAACTATTAGTTAATATTGAAATAGATCCTAGCACCGCACCAATTGTTAATGATCCAGTATCTCCCATAAATATCTTTGCAGGATATTTGTTGTATCTTAGAAAACCTATACATAAACCTGACATTGCATAAGAAATAAGACCATAAATTATTAAATCTTTTTGCCCTTTAATAAATATTTCCGTACCAAGTCCAAAAAAAACTATTGCGCTACATCCAGTTGCTAATCCGTCCAGCCCGTCAGTCAAATTTACGGCATTACTTAAACCTACTAAAGTTAAAAAACAGATTGGAAAAATTACTATATTAGTATATATATTCCAATCATTAGATATAGTGATCAAAGGATTAATATAGTTGCTTTGACTGGCAAATATGATAAATAAAACTGCAACTAAGGCTTGTAATGTAAATTTTTCATTAGATTTTAAACCTGTATTTTTTTTGTTAGTAATACTTAAATAATCGTCTAAAAATCCTATAATAAAAAAACTTATAGTACTAAAAAATAATAATAATATACCAATAGAATCAAAGTAATTATTAACTATTAAAAGTAGTAGTAAAAAGGGCAAAATAATAAATATTCCGCCCATCGTAGGAGTATTGGTTTTTTTAAAATGAAGAGATGGACCTTCACTTCTTATATTTTGTAATAAATTTAATTGTGTAATTATTTTAAAACCGTATTTTGTTGTAACTAAGGAAATTAAACTTGATATTAGAAAAATTTTAATTATTAGTAAACTATTGAAAATGTAAGAATTTACTATTAATGAAATTACAAGTAAAAAAAATAATGATTTATAAGTTAGTGATCTAGTCTTCCCAATCATCATTTGAAACGTCTTCTTCGGTTTTATAATCTTCTTTTTCTCCCATTAAAGCTGAAAGTTCTTCTTCTTCAATTGTACTTATCTCTTGAGAATCTCCATCTTTTTCGTTTACAAGTCTGCCTGTGTCTTCTAGCCAAGATAGTAAATCAGGTTCTTCTCTTAATGGCAAGACAGGAGCAGGTTCTTCTCTGTGATAGCAAGTTAAGGCTGGATTTACTTTAGCAATTTCTTTTAATCTAATTTTGAGTTTATTAGAATCCATTTAAAAAAAGTTTTTACTTATATACCATAATACATAAACATGTACTTGAAGAATTTTGTTTGATAAAGAAAATTTAAAATATTTTCTAATTTGGCCAATGTCAGTCTTATTAGCCATTTTTTTTAAATACTATGGCTTTTTAAAGCCAGATATTTTATTAATTAATAATTATCTTGTACTTTTATTAGTTTTTGGTCCAGCACTTGTAGTTACAATAATACTAGTTTTTAATAAAATTTAGAAAGCTGAAATCCTAATTATTTTCAGTTTTCTTCACTGGAGGTAAATTTTAATGCAGCAGGTAAAAAAAGTTGTTCTTGCATATTCTGGAGGGGTTGATACTAGTGTTTGCATTCCATATTTAAAAAATGAATACGGTATTTCAGAAGTTGTAACTTTTGTAGCTGATCTTGGCCAAGGAGATGATTTAGAGATTGTTAGACAAAAAGCCATAAACTCAGGTGCAACAAAATCTGTGATTGGTAATTTAGTAGATAATTTTGTAGAAAAGTATGCTTTTCCTGCTATTAGAGCGAATGCACTTTATGGTGAAAAGTATCCATTATCAACTGCTTTGGCTAGACCACTGATAGCTGAAAATCTCGTAAATTTGGCAAGAGAACTAAATGCTGATGCAGTGGCGCACGGTTGTACAGGTAAAGGAAATGATCAAGTAAGATTTGACTTGGCTATTCATGCTTTAGGACCTGATTTACAGATAATTACACCTGCCAGAGAATGGAAGATGAGTAGAGAAGAAGCTATTTTGTATGGTGAAAAATTTGGAATTCCAGCTCCTGTTTCTAAGAAGTCTCCTTATTCGATTGATGTAAATCTTCTTGGTCGTAGTATTGAAGCTGGTCTATTGGAAGATCCAATGCAAGAGCCAAATGAAGACGTTTTTGATATGACTTTATCTATTAATGACGCACCAAATGCTCCAAAAGATGTAGAAATTGTATTTCAAAATGGATTTCCTATTGCAATAGGAAATGAATTTTTAAGTCCTGTAGAGATCATTCAAAAGGCTAATTCTCTAGCAGGAGAACATGGCTTTGGAAGAATAGATATGATTGAAGATAGAGTTGTC
>QBZF01000042.1 GCA_003282425.1 Prochlorococcus sp. AG-335-A05
CCTGCTCAAGTTAGTGGTCCTACTGGTCCAATGAGCGTAACAGTCGCAGGAGTTGTAGCAGGTTTAGCAGCTGTTGGTGTACCTAGAGATCTTTCAGCAGGTCAAATTTTACCCTTAGTCATGGCTGCAGTAGTCATTGGAGGATTATTACAAATATTGTTTGGAATTTTAAAGCTTGGTAAATATATAACGCTTGTTCCATATTCTGTGGTCTCCGGATTTATGTCTGGCATAGGAGTGATAATCATTGCTCTTCAGATTGGCCCACTATTAGGAATAAGTACCCGAGGCGGCGTAGTAGAGTCTTTATCAACTGTATTTTCTAATTTCCAACCAAATGGAGCCGCTATTGGTGTAGCAATAATGACATTAGGCATAGTGTTTCTAACTCCTAGAAAAATTAGCCAATGGGTACCCTCCCCTCTTCTAGCCTTATTAATAGTCACCCCACTATCAATTTTAATTTTTGGCGATGGTGCATTAGACAGAATTGGTGAAATCCCTAGAGGAGTGCCATCTCTAAGTTTTCCAAGCTTTAATCAATACTTTCCTATCATTTTCAAAGCTGGCTTAGTTCTGGCAGTTCTTGGAGCTATTGACTCTTTACTCACCTCTCTAGTTGCAGATAATATTTCTCAAACAAGACATAATTCTGATAGAGAATTAATTGGCCAGGGAATAGGAAATGCTATAGCTGGACTATTTTCAGGTTTACCTGGAGCTGGGGCGACAATGAGAACGGTTATAAATGTAAAATCTGGAGGCTCTACTCCTATTTCAGGAATGGTTCATTCATTAGTTCTATTAATAGTTTTAGTAGGTGCTGGACCATTAGCAGAGCAAATACCTACAGCTCTTTTAGCAGGCATTCTTATCAAAGTAGGTTTGGATATTATTGACTGGGGATTCTTAAGAAGAGCTCACAAATTATCTCTCAAAACTGCAGTTGTTATGTATGGTGTATTACTAATGACAGTTTTTTGGGATTTAATATGGGCAGTATTAGTTGGAGTATTTATTGCAAATATGCTAACTATTGATTCAATTACTGAAACGCAATTAGAAGGTATGGATCAGGATAATCCTTTATCTAAGGATAATGAGCAAAGTAAAAATCTTTTACCCTCTGATGAAAAAGCTCTACTTGATAGATGTTCTGGAGAAGTAATGTTATTTAGACTAAAAGGCCCACTAAGTTTTGGTGCAGCAAAAGGTATTACTGAGAGAATGATGTTAGTAAGAAACTATAAAATTTTAATCTTAGATATCACTGATGTTCCTAGAGTTGGAGTCACAGCTACACTTGCAATTGAAGATATGATGCAAGAAGCTAAAAATAATTCTAGAAAAGCATTTGTAGCTGGAGCCAATGAAAAAGTTAAAGAAAGATTATCCAAATTTGGGGTTGATGGAATCATTGAGACAAGGAAAGAAGCTTTAGAAGCTGCTTTAAATGAATTAACCAAATAATTTATGGAAATAAATCCCATATTACAAAATGTATTAGCTCCTCCTGTACTCTTTTTCTTAATTGGAGCAATTTCTATATTTTTTAAATCTGACCTAGAAATACCTGCTCCTTTACCTAAACTTTTTTCTTTATACTTACTTTTGGCAATTGGTTTTAAAGGGGGAATTGAAATACAGAAAAGTGGTTTTACTGATCAGGTTTTACCAACATTAGGTGCAGCGATAATGATGTCGTTAATAATTCCACTAATTGGATTCTTTATTTTAAGATACAAGTTTGATGTTTTTAACTCAGCAGCTATTGCAGCTGCATATGGATCTATCAGTGCTGTAACTTTTATCTCAGCAGAAAGTTTCTTAGAGGGTCAAAGTATAGACTTCGATGGATTCATGGTCGGGGCTTTAGCTTTAATGGAGTCTCCGGCAATAATTGTAGGCTTATTATTAGTAAAATTTGCAGCTCCTAATAACAGACCCAATTCAAGAAAAATGCATCTTAGCTCAATATTGCATGAGTCTCTTTTAAATGGATCAGTTTATTTATTACTATCAAGTTTAATTGTTGGTTTTCTTACGGCTTTCAGTAATCCCGCAGCCATTTCAAAAATGGAACCTTTTACTGGACAACTTTTTTATGGAGCAGAATGTTTTTTCCTTTTAGACATGGGAATAGTTGCAGCTCAAAGATTACCAAGGTTGAAGAATGCGGGTTCATATTTAATTGGATTTGCAATCTTCATGCCATTATTTAATGCTTTTATAGGTGTTTTCGTTGCAAAACTTTTATCTCTAGGACCTGGAAATGCACTTTTATTTGTGGTTTTATGTGCAAGTGCCTCGTATTTAGCTGTACCGGCAGCAATGAGGATGACTGTCCCAGAAGCACGATCAAGTTACTATATATCTACGACATTAGGGTTGACTTTTCCGTTTAATATAGTTCTAGGCATCCCAATCTATATGAGTTTAGTAAATAAAATTATCCCACTTTCCCCTTTGTAAAAAATGAAGAGATTAGATTTAATTTTTAGTGAAAGAGAGCTTGATGCAATTATCAATACATTAGAAAAAGCTAATGTCCCAGGATATACAGTAATGAAACATGCAACTGGGAGAGGTCCAGAAAGAGTTGTTACTGAAGATATGGAATTTACTGGGTTAGGCTCAAATGCTCATGTGATAGTTTTCTGTGAGCAAGAATTAATTGATCAAATGCGTGACAATATTAAGGCTGATCTAAGTTATTACGGTGGAGTAGCTTATATTTCAGAAGCAACACCTTTATAAAATCTTCAAGAGTGTATCCAATCTACTCTTATATTTTTTCTGCTATTTAGATAGCGGTCAATAGACATGGCTGCTATACATCCATCTGATGCCGCAACAACAGCCTGTTTGAAGGGTGTATTTCTTATATCACCAATAGCCCAAACACCATCAGAATTTGTAGACATGAAATCATCAACAATAACTCCTCCATCTTCCTTTAAAGCAATTTGATCTCCTAAAAAATCAGTAATTGGCTTTGAACCACTCATGTATACAAAGACTCCATCTAAATCAAGATTAATAGGTCCTTCTTCTTGTTTATTCTTAACAACAACCCCATTTACTCCCATATCATTTCCTATTATTTCTAATAATCTCGTTCTGCTCCAATGTTTAATTTTAGAGCTATCCATTAATTCCATAGCTTCCTCATTATCTGA
>QBZF01000043.1 GCA_003282425.1 Prochlorococcus sp. AG-335-A05
TGGTATCTATTTTAGCTGGTGTATCTTTAGAAAAACTTATCAAAAAATTTCCAAATCATAAATGCGTTAGGGTTGTAACTAATATTCCGATAACAATTGGTAAAGGTTTAACTGGAATTTCCTGGGGAGATAAAATAACAAATGATCAAAAGCAATTTATAAAAAGATTATTTGAAAACTCTAGTAAAATTTATGAATTTCCTGAGGATTTACTCGATATTTTTTTATCTGTAACATCTTCTGGACCAGCTATAATTGCCTTGATTATTGAAGCTTTAAGTGACGGAGGTTTAAGCGGCGGATTACAAAAAAGACTTTCTGAAGAACTTGTCGTAGAGATGATTTTAGGCACTGTTAGTTTAATAAAAGAAACTAATTTAACAACTGCTGAGCTTAAGAATATGGTAACTTCTCCAGGGGGTACCACCATATCAGCACTAAGGGTTTTAGAAAATAGGAGTTTAAGGTCTGCTCTTATAGAAGCAGTAGTTTCGGCCAGTAATCGTAGTAAAGAATTTCGTTAAGGTTTAGATATATTTATAGTATTTAAGTAAAGTTTTTCCAGAGCTTCAATATTTTTTTTAATTGTATATCTTTCAATTACTCTTTCACGTCCTTTTTCCCCTAGAGCCTTTGTGAATGAAGGATGATCTACCAAAATTGGAATTATAGTTTTTAATTGAGTGACAACATTTTCAGTAGAGATCACAATTCCTGCTCCATTATCTAAAACCTCACCATCAGCTCCAGCATCAGTTGCAACACATGCCGTACCAGTGGACATTGCCTCTAAGAGTGATAAGGATAATCCCTCTATTAAACTCGGTAAAAAAAACACCTCTGCGATTTGCATAATTGCTACTCTGGTTTCTAAATCAGTTTCTGATCCCCACCAAATTAATTTATCTTTTCCTAGGTTAGAAAAACTATTTTCCAGTGTAGGCTTCATTGGTCCGTCTCCAACAATTACTAGTTTGCAATTATTAGTTTTTGTTTGACGCCAAGATTTTAAAAGAGCCTCAATATTTTTTTCGTTAGCAATCCTTCCCATATATATAAATATTCTTCCTTCCCCTAGTTTACTTTTAACTAAATTATATTTTTTACTTTTTACTTTCACAGGTTGCCAAATACTTTCATCAACTCCATTTGGAATAATTATTTGCTTTTCTTTACTAACGCCTAGGTTTTCTAAAAGTGTTTTTTGAGGTTCTGAAAAAACAATTATTTTATGAAATTTAGCGAGAGAGGGCGCATAAAGTTGATAAGTTAGTTGTTGAGTACTTGCAGTTAAGTTCCTATTATTTTTATCAAATGCGGGATGAAATGTCCCTACAAGCGGAAGGTTTATTTGTTTGCAAAGTTCAGGTAATCTAAAATCGAGAGGAGATAAAGTTAGACTTGCATGAACTATATCTGGCTTTAATCTCTCTAATGAATGTCTTAGTTCTTTTTCTGCTCTTGGAGAAGGTATCGTATAAACTTGTGATTTAATTAAGTAAGGAAGACTGACCTCAGGATCGTTTGCTAAAAATAAGGGTTTAGATTCGTTTGCATTAGAGGGATTATCAAAATGAATAAAACTTACTTTATTGCCTCTCACTTTTAATTGTTCAGTAGTTAAATTTCCATAACTTACATTTCCACAAAACGGAGATTTTTTACCTAACCAGGCAACATGCACCACATCAAATTAATCAACTATTTATAAAGTTAACAGTCAAAGTTACAATCATCGAGATCTTTTAATTTAATAACAATTTAACCCTTAATTATCTATAAAATTCTCTTAACATTTTTAGTGACGATAATTCTTTTTCTAATTGAGCAGAGATCCAATTTTCAACAATTGATAATATCTTAAGCCAAACTGTTTTAGGTCCTAGTAATTCTCCATTTGATTTGATTGGTAATTCTGCGAAAAGAAGTCTTTGTAAAAGAGCAATTTCAGAAGCATTCACTTTTAAAACACTCTCTACATCTTCTACTGTAGAAAATCCCTCATTTGGTAAATAGAAACATTGCCAATCCCAGTTACCTAAGGGTGGAATGATAGGCTCGCCCGTTTTACAGCAAAAATTTACAGGAATATTTATCCCTCCAATTGCTAATAAATGAATTAAAGATTGAATACTCATTGAAAGCATTTTGAAGTCCTCTTCACTTTCAAGGTTATATTCATAAATTCGATCTAAATGAATAAGTACGCTAGACAAGTAATCTTTTTGCTTATCGTTGTTTCCAACTAATAAAAAGGTTAATTCAGTTATTGCTTGGGCTGCAGCAAGACATTCAATATTTTTCCCCAATCCGTTGTAGCTTTTGAGAATTTTAATCTGACGAACAGACTTGAGACTTCTTTTTCCAAAGATCTGAAAACTTAAATATGTTAACGGAGTAGCTGCAGCAAGACTACTTTTTGGACGCCTCGCACCTGGAGCTGCAAGCCTAATAATACCTTGTTCATCTGTTAAAACAGTTATTAACCTTCCACTCTCACCCAGCGGACTAGCTTTAATACAGAGACCTTTTATTCTTCTTTCGCCTGACATTTAAATAAGTCTAATTTCTTTAAAAATCTCATAAAAGGTTGAAGTTCCAATGCAATCTATACCTGAATCAAATAAATCAACAACTTGGGTTAGTGTTTTTATACTTCCTACCACTTTTATAGAATTCTGGTTGCCAATAAATTTTAATATTTCAACTATATCAACTTTAGAAATAGCAGGTCCAAAACCATCTCCAAATTGAAAATTTGTTATTCCTAATTCAAGAGAAATTTCTATGGCTTTTTCAAAAAGTTCTTTTTCTAATTTTGTTTTGTTTATGATTATAGTGACAGGTAATTCTGAAGCATTAATACTCTCAATTTCACTAGCAAAACTATTTAAATCATTTTTAGATAGTTTTAGAAAATTAGGGATGTATTCTATTCCGCTTGCACCATTATCTTTTGCATAGCAAACAAATTCATCAATAA
>QBZF01000044.1 GCA_003282425.1 Prochlorococcus sp. AG-335-A05
AATTACTTCTGGTTCCTCTGAATTTGCTTCTACTAACTCTTTTTTAACTTTAATTACCTCTGGTTCCGAATCTAATTGCGATCCTGAATTTAAATTTTCTTCAGAAATTTCCTCTTTATTACTAAGAAGAAACTTTAATAAACGTTGGAATAACAACCAACCTTTTTCTACTCTTTTTGGGCCCAAAATTATAAGAACAATAACTGATATTACAAAAATTGCTGGAGAATTTAAACCTAAAAAATTCATCAATTTCAAACATTCTGAATTTACTTTAGTACATCATAAAAATTAAGGGCTAATTATTTTCAAAAGTAGGTAAATAAAGCTCTCTATTTGAAGCAATAATGCCTTCTTCTTTAAAGAAAATTTCTAATTCTTTCAAATCACTTATATTAATTTTATCTCCGCAGTTATCTAAAATATTATTAGAAGTAAACTCCCAAAGGTCATCTAAATATTGATCATCATCGGGAAAAGCTACAAATTTTAGATATGTATTATTTAAAGCATATTCACTTGCAAACTCAGAGTCTAATCCCTCATTTTTAGCATCACAAAAAACTTTAGCAAACCTTTTACCAACTGAAGTTTGAGCACTAGACAAATCGAGACTTCCTTGAATTGCATAAACATTATTAGGAGCAATAAAGAGAAATATTGGAAGAAAAATTGATAATAAAAGGATCAAAAATACAGCACCTAAAAAATTTTAATCTCATATAAGTTAGCAAAAATAGTAACTAATTAAGACAATAAAAGGAAATCTAATTAAATTTTTAAGAAAAAAAAAGAATTAAATGAATGTTAGTTATTCAATCTATAGTAAATATATCAGAAGTGAATTTTTACATAATGTCTTCAATTATAAAATTAAGAGGTAAAGGTGTATCTAGAATAATAAATAGTAAAGTAATGTTGTCTCCTCTCGCAGGAGTTACTGATAAAATATTTAGAAAATTAGTAAGAAAATGGGCTCCAGAATCTTTACTATTTACAGAAATGATTAATGCGAAAAGTCTTAAAAATGGATATGGCACTAAGAAAATAAATCAACTTGAATTAGAAAAAGGTCCTATAGGTGTGCAGATATTTGATAATAGGCCCTTTGCTGTTTCAGAGGCTGCAAAATTGGCAGAGGATTCAGGTGCATTTCTAATTGATATAAATATGGGCTGTCCAGTAAAAAAAATCTCAAGAAAAGGGGGTGGCAGTGCCTTAATTAATGATCGCTTATTAGCTATTGAATTAGTAAAAAGAGTTTCAAATGCTGTAAAAGTCCCTGTTACAGTCAAAACAAGGCTTGGTTGGGAAAATAAAGAAGAGAATATAGAGGAATTTCTATTAAGTCTTCAAGATGCAGGAGCTGAAATGATAACCTTACATGGAAGAACTCGAAAAGAAGGCTTTTCAGGTATAGCAGACTGGGAAATGATTGGAAAAATTAAAGAGCTTTTAGAAATACCAGTAATTGCAAATGGAGATATCAAGAATCCTAAGGACGCATTTAATTGCTTCAAAAAAACAAATGCTGATGGTTTAATGATTGGGAGAGGCATACTTGGTTCTCCATGGAAAATAGGAGAAATAGATTATGCTGTTAAAAATATTAAAGGTTTTAAAGAACCAAATATTGAAGAAAAATTGTTATTGATTATTGAACATTTGGATGAACTTCTAAAAGAAAAGGGCGGTCATGGTTTATTAATAGCCAGAAAACATATTTCATGGACTTGTAAAAATTTTCGAGGAGCCACAAGTCTTCGAAATAAATTAGTAAGAGCAATAGACGCCAATGAAGTTAAAGAATTAATAAATAAAGCGATTAAGACTTTAAATTATGAAAATAAAATATTAAACTGAAAATAATTAAATTTTAAAATGAAAATAATTAGTTCAAAGACGAGTCAAAGAGTTTGTAAACATATGAATAAAGATCACATTGGATCTGTACATAAATATCTAAAATATTATGGAAAGATTTCAGAATTTAAGGAAGCTTATTTGGAAGAAATATCCAGTCAATTCATGAAAATTAAATATGATGATAAGTTTGCAATTATAAATTTTAAAAATGAAATCTCAGAAGATGAAATTCATGGCACATTAGTTTCTATGATAAAAGAAATTGAATAAATTTATTTTGCCATCTTCTTAAAAAAAGAACATCTAAGAATTTCTCTCATAATAATCCGTAATTTTTTTACATTCTTGAAACGTAAGCATACTCAATTTTGAACTTGCATTACATTTTAAGATTGCACATACAGCCAACAGATCAGAGCTGTCAACATTGAGTGCTTCAGAAAGCTCTATAACTCTAAGACCCTTCAATATTCTTACTTAAAAATGAATTGATAAAAACATTGTACTTAGAATTAATGTGCAGCATTTTTTCCCAAACCAGCTATAAATGGGAAAGCTTGCTCATCACCAAAAATATCTTCATTAGAAGTTATTGGGATATCGCCTTTATCCTTAATATCACTTTTAACATCACTAGATTTTGATTCCATAGATAAATCATTACTTAATTCGCCACCAATTTCATCGGCTAAACAATTACTAAAACTAAAAAAAAAGGAACTAATAAAAACAAATGAAATTAAAATG
>QBZF01000045.1 GCA_003282425.1 Prochlorococcus sp. AG-335-A05
CGACAAGAAAGAGTGATACCTCCACAATGCCTAATAATATTTGGAGCTAGTGGAGATCTTACTCATAGGAAACTTATTCCTGCCTTATTTGAACTTTATTTGCAAAGAAGGATCCCTAGTGAATTCGCTATAGTTGGATGTGCAAGAAGGCCTTGGAGTGATCAAGATTTTAAGGAAAAAATGAAAACTAAGTTAGCAGATCAAATATCTGAAAATGGAAAGGAATGGGAACAGTTTTCAAATTATCTATTTTATGAACCTGTTGATTTGCAGCAAAGTGATCATGTTGTAAGACTTTCCAAAAGATTAAATGAAATTGATAAAATACAGGCTACGCACGGAAATAAGACCTTCTACTTATCAGTATCTCCAAACTTCTATGGAAGTGGATGCAAGGCTCTAAAGGCTGCTGGACTTATAGATGATCCTAAGAAAAGTCGTATCGTGATTGAAAAACCTTTTGGAAGAGATTATTCAAGTGCGAAGAAATTAAATAAGATCGTTCAAAGTTGTGCAGATGAAAGTCAGATATATCGAATAGATCATTATTTGGGGAAAGAGACTGTTCAAAACATACTGGTTATGAGATTTGCTAATACTATTTTTGAACCTGTATGGAATAGGAATTATATTTCAAGTGTTCAAATAACATCATCAGAAACAGTTGGGGTTGAAGATAGAGCTGGTTATTATGAAAGTTCTGGAGCTTTGAGAGATATGCTCCAAAATCATTTAACTCAAATGCTTGCTGTTACTGCAATGGAGCCTCCTGGTAAATTCGAACCTGAGGCAATAAGAAATGAAAAAGCAAAAGTTCTTCAAGCTTCAAAACTTGCCGATGAGAATGAACCTTGGAATTGCTGTATTAGAGGACAGTATGGAAAAGGAGGAAATAGTCTAAAAAGACTTAAAGGTTATAGAGATGAAGATGGAGTAAATTTGAACAGTACAACAGAAACTTATATTGCTACAAAAGTTTTTATTGATAATTGGCGATGGCAAGGAGTTCCTTTCTACTTAAGAACTGGCAAAAGACTACCTAAAAGACTTGGGGAAATTGTATTAACATTTAAAGATGTCCCAGTACATTTATTTGAATCAACAATAATTAATCCTGCGCCAAATCAGCTTATTCTTAGGATTCAACCTAATGAAGGAGCTACTTTTAAATTTGAAGTCAAATCACCTGGTTCTGGAATGAAATCTAGACCAGTTGAGATGCAATTTTCTTACGATGAATCTTTTGGAGAACCTTCTGATGAAGGTTACGTAAGATTGTTGGCTGATGCCATGGTGGGAGTGGCCATTGGAGTTTAAACAAAAGAAAAATGAATTTATAAAAAAATGGATAATAAACTACAAAAATGAAATACTTAAAACAAAATTAATACAATGGCATCTTGATAAACAGTGGAAGGAAATCAAAGTCTTTGCCAAAACTAACGGAATTACACTTATAGGTGATTTACCTTTTTATGTTTCAAGAGACAGTGCAGATGTATGGAGTAATAAATCACTATTTTCAATATCTCAAAATGGAGATTTACTTTTTCAAAGTGGAGTGCCTCCTGATTATTTCTCATCTACGGGACAACTGTGGGGTACTCCCACCTACTATTGGTCTAAGCACAAAAATACAGCATTTAGATGGTGGAGAAAAAGATTTAAGAGACAATTTGAACTTGTTGACATATTAAGACTTGATCATTTTAGAGCGTTGGCTGGATATTGGAGAGTTGATGGGAATGCCCAAAATGCTATAAATGGGACATGGATTAATTCCCCTGGGGAAGAGCTATTAAATATTTTAAAAAAAGATTTAAAATCTGATTATCTACCTATCATTGCTGAGGATTTAGGAGTAATAACTAAAGATGTAGAGACTTTAAGGGATAATTATGAATTACCTGGTATGAAGATTTTACAATTCGCATTCGATGGGAATGAAAATAACCCGTATCTTCCTAAAAATATTGAAAAAGAGAACTGGGTTGTTTACACAGGAACTCATGATAACGCTACCTCCACATCGTGGTGGAACTATTTAGATATTACAATTAAAAACCATATTAAAGATAAATATAAATACTCAAATGATCCCTCTTGGAATTTAATGGAAATTGGCATGAGTACAAAAGCAAACCTTTTTATTTCTCCAATTCAGGATATCTTATCTTTGGACGACTCAAGTAGATTAAATACTCCTGGAACAATTACTAAAAATTGGAGATGGAAATTAAATCAAACTCTTGACGAGATAGATATGAATTTAAAAAAATATAGTGATCTTGGAAATAATTATGGGAGATTAAGCAATTAGATCATCAGATATATCTTATTTTCCTTTTTCCTCAATAATTTGTATCTCAATAATATTAATATTTGAAATAAAATATCGATTAAGAAAAAATAGTATCAAAATTAAAAATAAAAAATAAAAAAAACTTCCCTGCCAGGAATTTAGAAAATCAAGCTTTCTTAAAATGATTTTTTTTTTGTTTTTTTCAAAAGTATTTTTTTCTCTAATTTCTAACCCTACCAATGTATTATTTTT
>QBZF01000046.1 GCA_003282425.1 Prochlorococcus sp. AG-335-A05
TTCTTGAAAATCTGCTAATTAAAGATTCTAAATTAAAAATTGAGTTTGAAAAAACTCATAAGATAAAAAATGATCCTAGAATAACTAATATAGGAAAATTACTAAGAAAAACAAGCTTAGACGAATTACCTCAATTTATAAATGTGTTAAGAAACGAAATGAGCATTGTTGGACCAAGGCCAATAGTAAATAAGGAGAAGAAGAAATATGGAAAGAATTTAAAAAAAGTTTTATCAATTAAGCCAGGTATTACTGGTCTGTGGCAAGTGAGCGGAAGAAATAATCTAACTTATAAAACACGCGTAAAGTTAGATCTAAATTATGCGAAAAATTATAATTTTCTTATGGATATGAGGATCTTAATTAGAACAATTGGAGTTATATTATTTCCTTTAGATAGAGGTGCTTACTAGTAATAAATTTGGAACAATATACAAACTGGACATAAAAAAAATAATATAACCGTAAATTGTGGTTGCATATAATGATGTCTAGTAAAACATTCAGATTAGTTAAAAGGCTTCTAGAGAGACTTTCCTTAAAAAGAAGAAGATCCTTATTGACTCTCTTACCAATTGCAATAATTACTGGATTAATTGATCTTCTTGTAGTTGCTCTAGTTTCAAGAGTATTTACAGCTGTTGTAGGTCAAGAAAATAAACCTCCTATACCCTTCTCAGATTTAATAACTAATGACCCATTAACAAAAGCTCTTTTACTTATTTCAGCATATGTAATTCTCAATTGGATAGCATCTTTTTCCAGGATATTACTAAGAGCTAAGCAAGAAAGATTAAGAGCTTCAGTTTTTTTAGAATTATCAAATATTGCACAAAAAAATGTTTTAACGCAAAACTATGAATTTTTTCTAACTGATAACAGCGAAGATTTATCTTCTAAAATTTTACTAAATATATCAAGAGTTTCTGAAAAATTAATTAGGCCAATCTTGCAAATTGTTAGTGGGGTGTTCATAGTCTCTTTTATTTTTATTGCAATTATAAGTTTTGCAAAAATTACAGCCTTATATTTGATGATAAGTCTTGTATTTAGTTACTTAGGTATATCTTTACTAGTAACTCCTTTTATAAGAAAAGCTTCTAAAGAACGTATAAATCTAGAATCAGAGATTAACAAAGTAATGACAGAGTCTATAAGGACAATTGTAGATGTTCATTTATCCGCCTCAGAAAAATTCTTTCAGGAAAGACATAATAAAGCGGGAAAAATTGCTTTCCCATTCCTTTGGAAAGCAGAAACCTATCCAGAGTTACCCCGAGCCCTAATTGAGCCATTAGGTATTACTCTTATTTTCTCAATTGGTCTTTTCCCTCTTTTTTCAAAAAATAGTCCTACAAACTTACTAGAAATAGTTCCATTCTTAGCTACTATTGCCGTTGCATCATTAAAATTGACACCTCCGTTACAAGACCTTTTTAGAGGCATAACAGATTTAAGAGCTGGATTACCTGATGTAGAAAAGGCATTAAGCATAATTGAATTAGAAGAAAAAAGAAAGTATGTTAATCAAATTAATGAACCCAAGAAAAATTTTTTAAAAATACCCGAAAAAAGTATAGTTTTAAAAAATATTTCTTACAAATATCCTAATACTGATAAATTTGCTCTAAGAAATATAAATATAGAAATACCAATTGGCCAAAAAATCGCTTTCGTTGGGAAAACAGGCAGCGGGAAGACTACAACAGCAAACCAAATACTTTGCCTTCTTAGACCAACATCAGGAAAATTAATAATTGATAATAAACCACTTAAAAGTTTAGAGATTCAAGCTTGGCAATCATTTTGTTCATATGTACCACAATCAATTAATTTATTAAACACCGATATATTATCAAATATCGCATATGGTTTAAATGAAGATGAAATAGATGAAAAGAAAGTTTGGGAAGCTATAAAAGCTGCCCAAATAGAAGAATTAATTTATAGCTTACCCAAAAAACTAAATACAAA
Organism: Prochlorococcus sp. AG-335-A05; assembly: GCA_003282425.1. GTDB lineage: Bacteria > Cyanobacteriota > Cyanobacteriia > PCC-6307 > Cyanobiaceae > Prochlorococcus_A. The sequence continues at coordinate 1,975 of QBZF01000046.1, forward strand.
AGTAGGAGAAAATGGTATTAGACTTTCAGGTGGTCAAAGGCAAAGGATTGCTATTGCAAGAGCTTTTTACAGAAATACAAAAATTATTGTGATGGATGAAGCTACAAGTGCCTTGGATAATAAAACAGAATCCAATCTTATCAAAGCTATTTGCAAATTGAATAAAGATTTTACTTTTATTTTTATAGCCCATAGAATATCAACCATTAAAGAATGCGATTGTATTTATGAATTTACAAATGGAGAAGTTACAGCATTTGGGGGATATGATGAACTATTGGCTAAATCTGAAAGTTTTAGAGAAATGGTGAGTAAAAACTCAATAAATTTTTGAATATCTTTTTAAATCATAAGAGATTACCATTATTACAAATAAAATTTACGTGATTAAAAAATTATTGAAAAAATTTT
>QBZF01000047.1 GCA_003282425.1 Prochlorococcus sp. AG-335-A05
GTCTAAAGTTTTGTTTTTAATTTTTTCAAATAATTCTAATAGGGTTTTCATGAAATAAATATTAGTTGATTTAGTACCAAAGTATTTATTTTTTTTATTAGTGAATTCAAATACACTCTCTCTTTCATCTAATCCATGACCTGTGAGAAGGTGCACTAAATTACCAATACCAGCATTTAATCCTGCCTTTAAATCTGATAATCTATCACCTACTAATATCGAATCCTTAAGGTTAATTTCAAATTTATTTGCCGCTTTGAAAATCATCCCTGGATTAGGTTTCCTCCATGTATTGTTTTCTAAAGATAAATAACTATTACTATAAATTCCAATAATAGGGTGAGAGTTACCAATAAGATCCATCATCCTATTAGTTACCGCAATATAGTCATTCCAAGTAAATAATTTTCTAGAAATACCAGATTGATTAGTGACAATAAATACAGGAATTAGATTTTGTAATGCGTATTGCATTAATTCAAGAACTCCTTTTTCCAAAAATACATCATTAGGATTAGATAGATAATGCATATCTTTTATTAAGACACCATCTCTGTCCAAAAAAATGGCTCTGCGTTTTTTATTATTATTAAAAAAATAATTAATTTTATTCTCGAAAATTATTTCATTTTGGTAGATATTTTTCATTATTTTTTAAAATTTTAAACATTGATTATTTTAGATGAATCAACCTTGTAAATAAAGTCACAAATTTTTAGTGTTGATAATCTATGTGCGATCATTATTAAAGTAACTTCTGGAGAAAGTGAATGAATAGAATTAATAACGCTTTCCTCAGTTTTATTATCCAGAGCACTGGTAGCTTCATCTAATATTATTATATTTGATTTTTGATATAAAGCCCTTGCTATGCCCAATCTTTGTCTTTGACCTCCACTCAATCTTGTACCTCTCTCGCCAACATAAGATTTATAACCCATTGGAAGGGATTCAATGAAATCATGAATCTTTGCCTTTTTAGCAGATTCTATGACTCTGTCAATTTTAATTTTTTTAATATCCAATCCGAAAGCAATATTCTCAGCAATCGATATATCAGCCAGAAAAATATTTTGAGGTACATGTGAAATAGATGATCTCCAAGAATTCAAAAATTGATAATCATCAAATACTAAATTTTTTTTATCAACAATTATTTCTCCTGAAGTAGGTTTTAAGAGTCCCATTAATAAATTTATAAGAGTACTTTTACCACATCCAGTTTCACCAATAATACCTATTTTTTGCCCTTTTTTAATTGTAAAATTAATGTCTTTAAGAATATAATTTTTTCTTCCTGAATAAGAAAAACTTACATTTTTGAATTGAATACTTTCTTTTAATTTGTATCTTTTTTTATTATTCGTTGCAATTTGTTGAATGGTGAATTTATCTTTTTTGATAAGAGGAGAGATTGATCTAACCGCTGGTAAAAATGTTTTTAATCTTGCCCACTCATTATATGCACCTTGCATAGCAGGTAATAATCTTTGAGATCCAACAGCAAAAGTTCCAAGAATCGAAATAATTTCTGTTGAATCTTTACCGGCTGTTGTTAAAAAGTATGCAATTATAGCTATTAAGAATAAACTTACAGATTCCAAAATAAATCTTGGTGATGAAACAAAAAATTCATTTTGAGCTTCAATGTATCTAATAGGTTTATCAGCTTTTTTATAAGTAGATGCAAAATAATTTTGATTATTAGATAAAATTATTTCTCTTATAGATTCCAATCCTTCTTGTATTAGTTTGAATTGTTTTTTATAAGATTTTTCTAAAAACTTTCCATTATTAGAAAGTTTTATTCTTATTGATAAAGCTAATGTAATATAAGCCAATGAAAATGCAAAGAATATTACAAAAGCCACCTGAGGATTTATCACTAAAAGGCCAAAAACTATAGAAATAATAATGATCGAAAATGTTAGTATTTTTAGTATTGATCCAATAAAAAGTGTTGTTGAAGTTACGTTATTGGTAAGTTCACTTATGAAATCACTTGAATTTCCTCTTACATGCCAAGCGTAACTCTTATAAAGAATATTTGTATAAACAGTATCACTTATATCACTTCCTATAGCAGCGCATGTTTGACCATTCAGCCAAATATTATATAGTCTTACTATGAACGTAAATGCAGTAGATAATAAAAAAAATAATGTAACGATTAATATTAATTTACTTTGATTCTCAAAACCTATATTTTCTAAAAAAGGGGATAAAAAATTTATTTCTTTTAGTTTAATTGGGTTTGTTAATACTATTAAAAAAGGGATCACTGATGACAAGGAAATTAATTCTGCTAATCCGCATATCAGCATTAAAAAAAGAAGTTTAATTAATTGAATCTTTTTATTTTTCTTTAGGTTGCTCCATAAAA
>QBZF01000048.1 GCA_003282425.1 Prochlorococcus sp. AG-335-A05
TTGAACTGAATTCATCTCATTGTTGTTTAATGAATTTAATATCCAGTGTCGATAAAGAAAATAATATTAATCTTGATCTGAATCAGGTAGAGAACAACAATTAAACCCATCTCTGCAGATTTTTCCGTGATCCATTGCCCAATTTAAAAGAGCTACTCTATTTTTGGATCCTGTTTTAGTGAACATATTACTTACATGATTATCGACAGTTCTTTTACTAATAGTAAGCTTTACCGCAATTTCCTGATTCGTGAGCCCATCAGCTACTAAATCTATGATTTCCATCTCTCTAGATGAGAGACCCATCATATCAATGTCATTAACACCTTCTTCAACCATTTGCATTTAAACAGTTCCTTTAATATATTAGTTAAGTTTAGCAGCAACAGTAAACTTCTTAACCAAGTAAGGAAAAAAAGCAATTGAAATCAAAACTTCAGCAAACTTTAGAAAACAATTCAAAAGCAATTACAGCAGAATTGATGCCGCCAAGAGGAGGAGACCCCATAAGATCTCTTAAAATAGCACAACTCCTGAAAAATAAGGTGCATGCAGTTAATATTACAGACGGAAGTAGAGCAATAATGAGAATGTGTAGTTTAGCAATGTCTAAACTATTACTAGACAATGGGATAGAACCGATAATGCAGATCTCATGCAGAGATCGTAATAAAATTGCTTTACAATCAGATATTCTTGGAGCATATGCCTTAGGTATTAAAAATATTTTATGCATTACAGGAGATTCTGTAAAAGCCGGAGATCAGCAAGAAACAAAAGCCGTTCATGAATTTGAGGCAGTACGATTATTAAAACAAATTCAATCATTCAATGAAGGAATTGATCCTACTTTAGAACAACTTCCAGACAAAAGGACTGAAATTTTCTCAGGTGCGGCAGTAGATCCAAGTTGTCGAAACCAAAGAAGTTTAAAAAGTAGAACAATTAAAAAAAAAGAGGCTGGTGCAAATTTCTTACAAACTCAAATAGTTATGGATAGAAAATGTTTAGCAGACTTTTGCAACGAAATCGGTAATCCACTTGAGATACCAGTTATTGCTGGAGTATTTCTTTTAAAATCATATAAAAATGCTCTTTTCATAAATAAATTTGTACCTGGAGCGAATATTCCTGAAAATGTTTTAAATCGTCTCAAAGATGCAAAAAATCCACTTCAAGAAGGAATATTAATTGCTTCAGAGCAAGCTCAAGATTTTATTAATATTGCAGATGGAATTCATCTTATGGCAGTCAAATCAGAACAACTTATCCCAGAGATACTTGAAAAAGCTGGACTCAATCTGGAATGTTAATCAAATCAGTTCCTAGTAATTCTGCCATCGCTTTTTGTTGAGGAGATGGTTCAGTTAAATCTAATCTTCTTGAATCTGTTATTAACCAGTCCAAAGAGGCATCTTTCAAATCAAAATGGTCTCCATTCTTTCCAACACAATATCTACCAAATACTAATTTATCGACAAGTTGTACTCCTTTCCCAATTTTTGAATAATCAAAGATTATAGAGTTATCAATAGTTGCACCCTCACAAATGCAACAACTTGGTCCAATCATAGATGGGCCAATAATAGTCGCACCATCTTCTATTCTTGTCATCCCTCCAATATAAACGGGTCCTTTTATATTAACTTTATCCCAATTTGCAGCAACATTAAGACCAGTAAAGACTCCAGGCTTTATTTCTTTGCCAGGAATTTCCACTTGCCTTACTTTACCTAATAAAACATTTCTAATCGCACTCCAGTAATCAGGAACTTTTCCAATATCTACCCACTCAAAATCCATCGGCAAAGCATAAAATGGTAAATCCATTTCAACAAGTTTAGGAAATAGATCAGAACCAATATCAAATTTATCTCCTGATGGAATATAGTTAAAAATCTCAGGCTCAAAAAGATAAATACCAGTATTAATTGAATCACTCAAAGCATCTTCTACATCTGGTTTTTCTTGAAAAGCTTTAATTCGCCCATTTTCATCAGATACTACAACTCCATAACTAGATAACTGTTCTCTAGTTACCTTTTTTGTTATTAGGCTTGCTATTGCCCCTTTTTTCTTATGATTTTTAACCGCTTCAGTCAAATCTAAATCAACTAAGGCGTCGCCGCACAATACAACAAAAGTTTCATCAAAAAAGT
>QBZF01000049.1 GCA_003282425.1 Prochlorococcus sp. AG-335-A05
TAATTGGGAGTCACCTACCCTAGGAGCCTGGGGAGTGGGTTGGGAGGTTTGGTTAGATGGGATGGAAGTTACACAATTTACTTATTTTCAACAATGTGGAGGAATTGATTGTTATCCAATACCTATCGAAATAACTTATGGATTAGAGAGAATTGCAATGTTTTTGCAAGATAAAGAAAGTATTTGGGATTTAAATTGGAACAAAGATATTAATTACAGTGATATCTGGCTTCAATTCGAAAAAAATCAATGTTTTTTTAATTTTAGTGATTCAAATCCTGAAAACATGCGAAAATTGTTTGCTATTTATCAAGAAGAAGCTAACTCTTTAATTGAAAAAAATCTTACATATCCAGCTCTAGATTTTGTTTTAAAGTGCAGTCATTGCTTTAATTTGTTGGATGCTAGAGGTGTGATCTCGGTAACAGATCGCGCTCAATACATTGAAAAAATTAGAAAATTAGCAAGAGAAGTTGCTTCTTCATGGGTTAAGGAAAGAGAGTTATTAAACTTTCCATTAGCTAAGAAATGAATGTTTTGTATAGTATTGATACGTTAAAAGGCCTGAAGTATAAAATGTTACCACTGATTGAAACCTTTAGACCTACCAAAAAAAGTTACGCTCGATACAATTCATTTACCCATTCGTATGGGTTTTTTCCGTGTGAGGTAAAATGAAACTCTTCCAACAGATGTTGGTTGCTAGTGCAGCTATCGGCTTAATTGCTCCGATCAGTGCTCAAGCTAACGACATTAATATTGAAGGTATGAATAGCTACTCTCGTAGTAAATCATCTTCAAAAAAACAACAATTTAATAGTAAAACTTTTGCAAGTGAACTTGCAACAGTCAATGAGAAAATTGATGGTTTAGAAACTCAATTTAACGATTTTGAGGCCGGTTCATTCTCAGATACAACAGTTCTTGATGGAAAAGCAATTTTCGATGTAGGCTCTGTTGATACAGATGATGATACTTATACAGGTGCGACACAGTTCATGTACACCTACACTATGAATTTGAATACAAGTTTTACTGGTGATGATAATCTTTATACAAGAATCAAAACTGGTAACCATAGTTCATGGTCGAAAACAAAATCTGTATATAATACTTATCTAAGTTCAGGAAATGGTAATGGGGATGTACTGAAAGTTGACAAACTTTGGTATACGACTCCAGTTGGTGAAAATCATACAATTACCTTTGGTCCAAAGATTGAAAACTATTATATGCATGCCACAACCCCTTCAATCTACGAGCCAGTATTGAAGGCATTTACACTTGGTGGTAACGCATCTGCTTATGGTGCAAGTACTAGTCCAGGAGCTGGTTGGGCATACACTGCAGATAATGGTTTTGCGGTAAGTTCTAACGTTACTACTCAAAAAGGTAATACTTCTACAGGTATTTTAACTAACGAGGGTAAGACAAGTTGGGCTACTCAAGTTGGTTACACTAAGCCTACTTATTCTGTTTCAGCAATTGTGAACATGAAGTACAATGGTTGGACTGACTCTTACTTTAAGTCAACTGATGGAAGCGCAAGAGCCGGAGACGGAAACAGCACTAACATTGGTTTAAGAGGTTGGTGGAGACCATCAAATTCAGATACAGCAATGCCTTCCGTTTCAGTCGGTTTTGACACTTCAGAAACAGATGCATCAACAAACTCTAATACAACTGCTTACTTTGTAGGTCTTAACTGGACAGATGTTATCAATGCTGACGATAAAATTGGTCTAGCTATTGGACAGCCTCAGAAAGCTGAAGGTGAAACTATTGACCCATTCTTGTACGAATTGTATTACAAGTATAGTGTTAATGATTCAGTAACAGTCACTCCTACTATATTCGGTGGAACTTCTAAAAATTCCAGCGATGTTGAAACAGATATGACTGGTTATCTTGTTCAAACTACTTTCAAATTCTAAATAGATATTTGAACATAAAAAAGTCCCTTAACTAAGGGACTCTTTTTTTTTTTTTCTAATTTTTAAAATTTATGAATTAGGTTAATTCTGTATTAATTTTTAAGAAGATACTCAAACATATATTTTAAAATTTTACCAGCAATTCTCTCCTTCACCAACAGGTATACATGTACTTGATTTAGCAGCTTCATCAGCTAATTTTTGAGCTGCTTCATCTAAT
>QBZF01000050.1 GCA_003282425.1 Prochlorococcus sp. AG-335-A05
TGTTATATATCGGGGAAGAGGTAGGTAGTGGAAACGGTCCAGGGGTTGACTTTGCTGTAGACCCTTGTGAAGGAACCAATCTATGTGCTAACAACCAAAGAGGATCCATGGCAGTATTAGCTGCTTCGGACACTGGGGGTCTTTTCAATGCACCTGATTTTTATATGAATAAATTAGCTGCTCCTCCAGCGGCAAAAGGAAAGGTAGATATTAGGAAATCAGCTACTGAGAATTTAAAGATTTTAAGTAATTGCTTAGATCTAGCGATTGATGAACTTACTGTAGTAGTTATGGACAGAGCAAGACATAAAGGTTTGATCAAGGAGATTCGAGAATGTGGAGCAAAAATTCAACCAATTTCTGATGGAGACGTTCAAGCTGCAATTGCTTGTGGATTTGCAGGTACAGGGACTCATTGCTTAATGGGTATTGGAGCAGCTCCAGAAGGTGTTATATCTGCCGCCGCCATGAGAGCTCTTGGTGGACATTTTCAAGGACAATTAGTCTATGACCCTGCAATTGCACAGACTTCTGAATGGGCCGACTATACAAAAGAAGGAAATATCAAACGTTTAAATGAAATGGGGATTACTGATATTGACAAAATCTATGAGGCCAACGAACTTGCATCAGGAGAAAATGTGATCTTTGCGGGAAGTGGAATTACTGATGGATTATTATTTGACGGAGTCAAATTTGAAAAAGACTGCACTAGAACCAGTAGCCTTGTAATAAGTACATTAGATAGTACTTGTAGATTTACAAATACAATACACATGAAAGATGGTGCTAAAAGTATTAGCCTTTAATATTTCAATTTAATCTTATGCAAATTGTTGTCGTCGGACTAAGTCATCGCACGGCACCTGTCGAAGTGCGCGAAAAGTTAAGTATTCCTGATCAATCGATTTCAGAATCATTAAAAACTCTGAGTATCAATTCTGATATTTTAGAAGTTTCTATTTTGAGTACTTGTAATAGGTTAGAAATATACGCTCTTGTCAAAGAGATAAATATAGGTATTTCATCTATTAAAGAATTTTTAACAGATTACTCGAGCGTAAATTTTGAAGACCTAAATCCTCATCTTTTTGATTTTAGACAAGAAGAAGCTGTTTTACATTTAATGAAAGTCTCAGCTGGATTAGATAGCCTCGTTTTGGGCGAAGGTCAAATACTCTCGCAAGTTAAAAAAATGATGAGATTAGGTCAGGAGAACCAATCTACCGGGCCAATTCTTAATAGGTTATTAAGTCAATCAGTTAGTGCCGGGAAGAAAGTTAGATCTGAAACTAATTTAGGAACTGGTGCTGTATCAATTAGCTCAGCAGCTGTTGAACTGGCTCAATTAAAAATTGGACAGGATCATGGTTTTGATGGGCTCGTTAGTTTGAAATCTGAAAAAGTTCTAGTCGTTGGCGCTGGAAGGATGAGTAGACTTTTAATAACTCATTTGAAATCCAAAGGATGTCATAAGCTTACTCTTTTAAATAGAAATATTGATAGAGCCGTTAATCTTGCAGGAGATTTTCCAGATCTTGAAATAAATTGCAAGAGTTTAGATGAATTGGATGAAAATATATCTTTATCCTCTCTTGTCTTTACTAGTACTGCCTCTGAAAAACCTTTTATTGATTTAGCAAGAGTTGAAAATATTAGTTTAAATAACAAACTTAAATTTATTGATATAGGTGTTCCAAGAAATATATCAAATGACGTTAAACATCATGCTTCTATAGAGTCTTTTGATGTAGATGACTTGGAAGAAGTTGTTTCTAGAAATCAAGAATTTAGACAAAAAATAGCAAAAGAAGCTGAATCTTTAGTTAAAGATGAAAGAATCGTTTTTTTGGAGTGGTGGGCTAGTTTGGAAGCAGTTCCAGTTATAAATAAATTAAGATCTGATTTGGAGCTAATAAGAAAAGAAGAGTTACAAAAGGCACTAAGTAGAATGGGACCTGATTTTTCTGCTCGAGAAAGAAAAGTTGTAGAGGCTTTAACTAAAGGAATTATTAATAAGATTCTTCACACACCAGTCACTAAATTGAGAAGTCCTCAGTCAAGAGATGAAAGGCAAGCATCATTAAAAATCGTTGAA
>QBZF01000051.1 GCA_003282425.1 Prochlorococcus sp. AG-335-A05
TCATAGATGGAGTGCTTCTATGATGGTATTGATGTTAATTCTTCATGTATTTAGGGTATATCTTACTGGAGGATTTAAAAGGCCAAGAGAATTAACATGGGTCACTGGGGTTGTTATGGCAGTTATAACAGTTGCTTTCGGAGTTACTGGTTATTCACTCCCATGGGACCAAGTTGGATATTGGGCAGTTAAAATAGTTTCAGGTGTTCCTGCAGCAATACCGATTATCGGTGATTTTATGGTTGAACTCCTTCGAGGAGGAGAAAGTGTTGGTCAATCCACTCTGACTAGATTTTATAGCCTCCATACTTTTGTTCTCCCTTGGTCTTTAGCTGTATTTATGCTTATGCATTTTTTAATGATTCGTAAACAAGGTATTTCAGGTCCGTTGTAAACCCTTATAATTAAAAACAGAACACACTGAATTATTAAATATGTCTACTTTAAAAAAACCTGATTTATCTGATCCGAAATTAAGAGCTAAGTTAGCTAAAGGTATGGGCCATAATTATTATGGTGAACCAGCTTGGCCAAATGATCTTTTATATATATTCCCAGTTGTAATCCTTGGAACTATCGCTTGTGTAGTTGGTCTTGCTGTTTTGGATCCGGCGATGTTAGGAGACAAAGCTAATCCATTTGCTACCCCTCTAGAAATTTTGCCTGAGTGGTATCTCTATCCTGTATTTCAAATTCTGAGAGTTGTGCCTAATAAGTTACTTGGAATCGCTCTTCAAACATTAATTCCTCTAGGATTAATGATTCTACCCTTTATAGAAAATGTAAACAAATTCTCTAATCCTTTTAGAAGGCCAGTTGCGATGTCAGTCTTTCTTTTTGGAACCTTTTTAACTATTTATTTAGGAATTGGTGCTTGCTTACCTATTGATAAATCTCTTACTTTAGGATTATTTTAAAATTTTTCAAAGTTTGAACATATCCAAATCATTATTATCTTCTCTTAGAAAGTGATGCATCAATAGAAACCCAACAATTGTCCATGTCTGATAGGTTCTTGACTGTTGTCCAACCCATGTACCAGTAGGTCCGTCAAAATATTCTGCCCACTCTTGTTTTGGTAATTGATTAAGTTGACACCAATAAGATTCTTCTATTAAAGATCGCATCTCTTCCATTAAAATCACATCTTCAGTAGGAAATTTCTTTTGATGTAAAAGAACAGAAGTTCCAAAATACCAAAGTAAACTTGGCCAATGACCTCCGTTGTGATAACTCCAAGGCCAGTTTTTAGGATCTGACCCTGTTTTATTCTGCCACTCTTCTACATCCATGTGAGGGTGACATATTCTCATCGGCATTTGTGCCATAAGATGTTGTCTATTGTGAAGCACTAGTCTAAAAAGAGCTCTTTGTTCTTCAGATGGGAGGACTCCAAACATGCATGCTAAAGAATTCCCTAAGCTATAAAATCTAAAGTCAGGCCTTCCAGTCCTAATGTTGCCTATTAAATATCCACCTCTGTTCTCTAACCAATCTTGTAGCCATGAAGGGACTACCTGAGGTTGAACATTAAATTCATTAAAATGCTGGTCATCGCCGTATTGTTCTGTTGGCCTTCTTCTTAAAATTTGCATTGTTTGGCTTGTAACCCAGTAATGCTTTAAAAGAAAACTTCTTAAATCCTCAACCCATTGACTGGTAAGAATAAGTCTCTGGTCTAATAATCTACTAACGTGATCTTCGCGACTTAATTCCATTAGATTTATACAACTCTTTAAACATCCATGAAGTAAAACCTCCACTTCCAAAGGAGCGCCCCAGACATCCATTGGTCTATCAATCATAAATGCACAGTCTGGAACGAAAAGAACAGGTGTCCCTTCAAATGTTGGATGTAAAACTAAATCTAGTAAAAGTTGAATCCCTCTCTGAACACTTTGGCTTTTACCAAATGAATGATCTCCACTCTTGTTGACATAAAACCAGCATAATATTGGCCACCATAAACTTGCATCAGCAGAGGTAATTCTTCCTATAGATCTCTGACCATAGTCGCCAATTAATTTTCCTTCCTCTTCTACAAAACTTGTAGGAAATACCCCCCTTGTTTGA
>QBZF01000052.1 GCA_003282425.1 Prochlorococcus sp. AG-335-A05
ACAGGAATTTAGTGGCTTTAAATCATTTATTAAGTGGCAAGACCCAGGATTTGGTTGGTTAGGATACAGACTGATAAGAGCCTCTTCCAGTGATGGTTATCCCCCGAGCTGCAAAAATTGGGGAGCTGCCAGAGATGTTTATTCAATATGGCTTCCAATAGCAGGATGTAATGTTTCTTCTAATATAAGATTTTTGCCTGGATCTCATAAAAGAGAATTTGAAAAATACCTCCCAGAAAATTCAAAATTTACAAGCGGAGAATTTAGGTTAAAGGAAAATATTCCCATTGAAAGATTTGTAAGACCGTCTGTAGGTAAAAATGCAATAATTGTTTATCATCCGGCATGCATACATTCAGAAGATTCTTCTGACCAAATTAATACTCGTTTAAATTTAGAATATCGTTTTAAACCTGATAATGAAAATTGAATCACTTATTTTAGGTGGACTATGTTTTGGAAGTTCTCTAAATGAAATTGAATCAGAAGATTTTTTAGAAAAATCATTCAATTTGGGTATTAGACATATAGATACTGGTTCACTATATGGTAATGGGAAATCTGAAATTATAATTGGGAACTATATGAAAAAAACAAATAAAATTTTTAATATTCATTCCAAAATTGGACTTGAAAGAATTAAGAGAGAGGATGGTTCATTTGGAGTAAAACTAGCAGAATTATCAAATGATTATTTAATAAAATCTACCGAAGATGCTTTAGAAAAAATTGGCCAGAAAAAATTATTTCGTATTTCTATTCATGCTTTTTGCAGGTCAGTTCCCGCGAAAGAACAAATTGAATCAATTAACCAACTTTTAAATCAAGGATTGCTTGATAGTTATGGTATTTGTAATTTTAATCCTGAAGAATTGGCACATTGGATAAAAACTTGTGTTGAAAATAATCTACCACTCCCAAAATCTCTTGATCTTCATTTTAATCTTTTTGAACAAAGAGCCTTGATTGATATTTTCCCTTTATTAGAAAAATACAATATTGACGCTATCCCATATAGAATATTTTGTAGAGGATTATTAGCAGATAGATATCAATCAGAAAAGAATCTTCCATCAAATAGTAGAGCTTCATATAGTTGGAGAGTAAGAAAGTACATAACTGAAAAATATATTTCGAATGTAAACTATCTAAAGATTCTTGCAGAGGAGAATAATTATTCACTGATGTCATTAATCTTAGAATGGACATTATCATTTAAATGTATTAAAAAAGTTTGTATTGGGACATCATCAATTTTTCAATTAAGTGAAATTATTGATAGTTTTAAAAAAATAGATAATAATAAATCTATTTTTAAAAAAATTGATAACGATAAATTGCCATTAGATTTCCTCGATATGCCAAAAGTATTTTTCGAAACGTAAGTTTAATGAGTTCTCAACTAATTGTTATTGGCGGTTCAGGGCGAATAGGCAAATCTTTTTGCTCTTTAATAGATTCAAAAAATAAGTACAAAATAATCAATATTGATCCCAATAGTAAATCTTTAGGTGGACATAATGAAAATATTAATATTGTAGATAAGCTTGACTCACTTGAAAGTGCTGAAAGAATATTAAATTATATTTTTGAAAAATATGATCAATTAAATATAAAAGGAATTATCAATTTATCAAGAAGTAAGATTAGCAAAGAAGATTTTTTAATAGATAGCTCAGAAATAATAAATAATATAAACACACAAATTAAAGGACTAAATTGTTTATTACATTTGATGCTAGAAAAAAAAATACTTCGCAACTGTTCTATAGTCCATATGGGTTCTTTAAATGCGCGCTACGTTTCACATCAACCAGTTTTTTATCACTATTTAAAGGGAGCAATTGAATCTGCTAGTAAGGCTATTGCCTACAAACTAGCCCCTTTAAATGTTAGATCTAATATTGTGATTGCAGGTTTGGTCTCAGATCCATCCTTTAAGTTAAATGAAAAGCAAATTGATATCCAAAGAAGGAGTATTCCATTAAGTAGTGGACCACCAACTATTTCTGACATATCAAATTTAATTTATTTTTTAATTTC
>QBZF01000053.1 GCA_003282425.1 Prochlorococcus sp. AG-335-A05
GAGCTTGATCTTCTTTTGATGCAGCATCTTTTTAATTCGATAGATCTAGTCTTGTTAAAGAATAGGGAAAGTGAAAAAGATATTAGTGTCGCAGTATAGATCTCAACTATGAAATATTTTTATGACAAATTTTGGGTTCCTATCTTTGGTGCAATATTATCAAAGTTTGTTTTCTTAATTGAAGGTAAACAAACAAAAAGTATAAAAAACAAAAAAATTAAATTTTAAATGATACTTTTAAAAATTTTTTATTAGTATTTATCGTTATATATTGAAAGCAACAAAACATATTTCTTTAATTCAATAATTTATGCATAGTTAAAGTATCTAAACAAATAGAATTTTAACTATTTAAAATTTTATGAATAACAAGCCTTTTTTAAAACCATATACTGTTCATTATAGAGATTTTCAAAATCTTAGACTAGAAAATTGTTTTTATGCATTAGATGCTTATGAAGCAAGAACATTAGCTATGGAGATTAATAAATATATAAATGCACATCCTAATAGCATTGATTTAATAAGATGCGAAAAGTAATATTTAAATAGTAGATATTTGAAAATTTAAATTCTATACACTTAAAAATTTATCAATAACCGTTTGGCTTAATTCACTTGTAGGGCCACTCGCAACAATTCCTCCCCTTTGCATTGCATAATATCTACTTGCCTGCCTAACAAAGTGTAAGTGTTGTTCAACTAATAAAACTCCAATACCAGTTTCTTTAATTATGAGATTTATAGCGTTTTCAATATCTAATACTATATTTGGTTGAATTCCTTCAGTAGGTTCATCTAATAACAATAATTTTGGTTTACCTAATAGTGCTCTAGCAATTGCAAGTTGTTGTTGTTGCCCCCCACTTAGATCACCTCCTTTTCTTGAAAGAAAGTCTTTTAAAATAGGAAATAAATCATAGATACTTGAATCAATATTTTTATTTTTAGATAATCCTCCAGGAAGCGATTCCATTCCCAACATTAAGTTTTCTTCTACAGTTAGATAAGGTATTATTTCTCTTCCTTGAGGAACATATGCTATTCCTTTTCTTGCTCTTTGGTGTGGTGCCTTTCTATTTATATTCTCGCCAATAAAGTTTATTTCTCCTTTCTTTGCCTTTAATAACCCTATTAATGATTTTAATAAAGTAGTTTTCCCTACTCCATTTCTTCCTATTAAACAGATCATTTCTCCAGATTTAAGGTTTATATCGACATCTCTGAGGATATGGCTTTCTCCATAATATGTATTTAATGATTTTACTTCTAGTAGATTTTTCATATTTATTCCTCCGGTCTTCCTAAATAAACATCAATTACCTTTTTGTCATTTTGAATTTTATCCATTGTACCTTCACATAATACTGTTCCTTGATTTAAAACTGAAACATTACTATCAAGTCTTCTTATGAATTCCATATCATGATCTATAACAACCACTGTATTATCTCCAGATAATGATTTTAATAAATCTGCTGTCAAATCAGTTTCCTCATCTGTAAGACCTGCAACGGGTTCATCAACGAGCATTAAATCAGGTTTTTGGCCTAGTAACATTGCTATTTCTAACCATTGTTTTTGACCATGTGATAAAGCACCAGCTTTTGAATTGATTTTTTTTGATAAGTTTATAACTTTAATTAAATGTTCTATTTCATCTAATTGATCATTTTTAATTTTTTTATTAATTAGATTTAAAGGACTTTTAGGAGTACTTACTGATATCTCGAGATTTTCTATAGCAGGTGGGTTAGCAGGAATATCTGGTGCTTTGTACACTGTTCAATCAGGAATAGTATCTCCTCAATTTATGACAGTACCATTTTCAATAGAAATGGTTATTTGGGTTGCAGTGGGAGGAAGAGGGACTTTATTGGGAGCAATACTTGGAGCAGTCTTAATAAATTATGCAAAAAGTTTAGTAAGTGAAGCTTTACCGGCAAGCTGGATGTTTATTCAGGGTGGATTATTTATTCTAGTAGTTACAGCATTACCAGAAGGTGTTTTAGGATGGTTACAAGGAGAGGGACC